>CAZNSL010000368.1:0-6168 GCA_964574975.1 uncultured Alcaligenaceae bacterium
GCCGCGCAGCGAGGCGAAGTCCCGGCCGAGCACCCGCTCTCCGAAGGCCCGTGGGTCTTCCGGCGCGCCGACCTCCAGACGGCGGCAGCGCGACGGGTCGTCGAACGGGCACGCCGCCGCCGGGGAAACCCCGCGGAAGCAGAACTGATGCGATACGGCTCGAGAAAACAAGCACAGTGCTTGGAGGGGCAGAACGATGACGCGCATTAGTGGGCCAGGTACTCGCGCAGGATAAGATTCAGATGCCGCTCGCCGAGCATCACGAACCGATCCAAGGCTTCGACGCGTACCGACTGAATCCAACGCTCAACGAACGCCTGTAGGTTCGGCGAAGCGACCGTGAGCCGCTTCGCCCGGATGCCGCGGGCCGTCAGCCGCTTGTCGAACGCCTCGCCGAACTTGCCGTCGTTGTCCCGCGTCACCGTGTCGACCGCCAGTCTCAAGGCGCGGGCCGCGTCTGGGACGATGGGTGCGACGCGCGCCGACGCGGCGGGCGTTAAGCGGACGGTGGGATTGAACCCGCGTTTGAACCAGCGACCGTCGGGTTAACGGGTTTTGAGAGCGAGCGACGTTCGAGGAGTGTTCCGTTCGGACCGCCCCGTCCTCAGGCAACCGGTCCAGAACGTCCTGCGGCAACGCGTTGGCGCGGGCGATGATCCGTTCCGCGAGCGTCGGCCGCGGCGGCTGCAACACGATCCGCCCATTCGCCACCTCGACGACCAGTTGGGTCTCGGGGCCGACGCCGGCGGCCCGGCACAATTCGGCCGGCAACGTCAGCGCGCCGGCGACGTCGGTGGTGAGCGTCGTGGACACGGCGGCTACCTCCTGGGCAACGCGGCCATTTTACCCCGCGCCGCCGCGGCGGCACAAGGGCCGGGGTCGCCCATTACCGGCGGCCCCCGAACCGCGAGAGGGGGACAAGCCGCCGGTGGGCTGTGCGACCACAAGCCCGGCGACTTCGACGCCTTCGCCCGCGCCTTAGGCCAGGAAACGAGTTTTCGACCGCCCGGCTCGTCTTTGCCGACTCGCCCGCATCGGGTATACTCGCGCCATGTCCCCCCGTTCTCCGAGGCGATAATGGCCAACGACCCCCGACAGCCCGATTGGCGCGGTGCCGCCGAAGGTCCGACCCGCTCCGGCCCCCGTTACGGGTGGAAGCCCGACGGCGCGACTGCCGCCCCGGTCAAGACGCGCTTCCTGAAGCGCCTGGGCTTCGCCGTCGCCGGCGGCGCAGTCTTCGGCCTGATCGTCGCACTCGTGCAACTGCTCGCTCCACCGGAGCGGGCTTCCTTGGTCCTCGTCGGGGCCGACCCGGCCGTCGATCTCGAACGGCTCGACGTTCCGCTGGACCTCTACGGCTGGCTCGGCGGCCGACAACTCGCCGGCTGGGCCGCGTCCGACGCCAACGCCTCGCGCTGGGGCCGACTCGCCCCCGCCGTGATCGGCAACGATCCGACCACGCCCCTCTCGCTCGAAGCTGACCAGTTCAACGAGTGGGTCGCCAAGCTCGCCGCCGCGAAGGCCGGGCCGTTGGTCGTCTATTTCGGCATGCACACCGGCTCCAGTCTCGATGGCCCACAACTCCTGACGGCCGGCGGTGGCCGGCTGGCCGCGCGCACCGTCCTCGAAGCGTTCGCCGGCGACAAGTTCCGCGGCCGCCCCATCGTCTTGCTGTTCGATCCCGCCCGGCACGTGCCCGACGCGACCCTCGGCCACGTCCACGACGACTTCGCTCGCGGCCTCGCCGAGTTGCAACCCGTCGTCGACGGGGCGGCGTCGAAACTGATCGTCCTCTGCGGCGCATCGCCCGGCGAGCGCGGCTGGGAATCGGAGGAATGGCGCTCGAGCGCGTTCGCCCACGCCATCCACGACGGCCTGCGCGGCGCGGCCGCCCCGCCGGGCCGCACCAGCGTTAGCGCCTGGGACTTGTTCGCCTACGCCAAACAGGCGACGGCTGACTGGACCGGCGCGAACCGGCCGACGCCGCAGACGCCGCTGATGCTGCCGCCTCCCGACAAGGGTGGCGAGGAGCGCGCCAAGGCGATGATGCTCGTGGTGACGCCGGCGAACGTCACCGCGACGCCGCCGGCCGACGCCCCCGGCCAAGCGTTCAAGGCACCGCCGGCCCTCGCCGAGCGCTGGCAAGCACACGCCCGACTCGACGCCGCGACGCCACCGGCGAACGTCTACACGCCGCGCCTCTGGCGGCGCTACCGCGAGCTACTCCTGCGCTACGAGCAGTTGCTTCGCGCCGGCGAGACGACCACCGCCGAACGGCTGGCCGCGACGCTGGTGCGGTTGGAGAAGACGCTCGACGACACCCGTACATTGGCCGCGGTCGGCGATAGCCGACCGAACGCCCTGCCGCTGACCGCCGCCCTCGGCGGCGACGACCCGGTCCGACGCACCGATGCGCAGGAGAAGTCGTTCCGCGAGTTGTGGGAGGTCCGCGGCACCGAGGCCACACGCAACGCCAAGCTCGAAGGGTTGCGCGGCCCGCGGCTGACGGCCTACTTGCTCGAAAAGGCGGCCGACCCGGCCCGGCCCGCGGGCGAGTTCGACGACGCCGCCGAGTTGCTCTTTGCCGCGTCCGACCCGGCCGTGCCGCGACCGATCGAGTCGCACTACCTCCTGATGGTCCGCGACTTCTTCGCCCGCCAACGCGCGATCGGCAGCGTACCCGAGCGGCCGGACGTTAACGACCTGCGCAAGGCCCTGGCCGTGCGGCGGCAGGCCGAGGCCGCCGCGCTCGGTGTCGTCAGTTCCGCGTACCCGTACAGCGAGCGCGTCTGGCCGTTCACCAAGGGAACCGTCGAGGCCGGCGACTCGCTGCGCCGGCCCGGCGAGGACCTGCTGTTCTGCTCGGCGAAGTCGTGGGGAGACTCCCGCAGCAACACGGCCCGCGCCGGCGAAGCGTACGCCTCGGCACTCAAGACCGCCGACGTGGTACAGCGGGCGCTCGCCCGCCGCGACCGGGCATTGGCCGACCTGCCGTACCTGACGCGCTGGGCCGCCGCAAAACGCGACGACGCTCGGCAAGCCGCGACCGAGGACGCCTGGGCGAAGCTGCACGACCTCGACCGCCGGCTCGCCGACCCCGGCGCGAACCCCGGCGAGTTGTCGGTCGCCTCCGATGCGCTCGCCACCATCTACGACCCGCTGGCGGCCCGCTACGCCGCCGACGCCCGGCAAGCCGCCGACCTCACCGACCTACAAGCGAACTGGCTCGCCATCGAGAACGTCCTGACCGCGCCGCTCACCGACCCGACGCTGCGCGGGCGGCTCGTGGCCGCGAGTCGGTCGATGTCGGCCAAGTTCAACGTCGAGCGCGACCGGCCGAAGGACGCCGCAGCCCCGGAGCCGGAGGAGCCGGCCCGCAGCCGCGCCCTACGCCGCGCCAAGCTCGCCCTCGCCGAACTGGGGCCGACCGTTCTCGATACGCCGCCCGCGCCGCTCGAACCCGCCGATGCCGCGATGCTGCGCAGCCTGGTCGCCGACTGGCCGGTCCAGGGCTGGGAGGCCGCGGCTGCCCGGCTCGGCGAGCGGCTCGCCCGCTACTGGCAGGCGCTCGCGGCCGCCGACACCGAACGCCTCAGCCGCTACGCCGTCGCCTTCGCGGTGCCGGCCACCCCGGAGCCGGCGACGGTCGAACGCGCCAAACGCTGGCAGGCGCTGCTAGTCGATTTGGCACGGCGCACGGCCATCGACCACTGGTACGCCGAGAACGGCGATGCCTACTTCCGCGACTCGGCCAAGCGCACTCTCGACGACGCCGCCCGCCTCGGCGGCGACCCGCCGGGCGCGGAAGCCGTGCGCTCTGTCCTGGCCGCCACCCGCTTGGAGGCGACCGGCCCGGCGTCCATCGACTGGACCAGCGAATCGGCCCGCGTCGCCGAGTTCGCCCTCCGCGCGCCGCCCAACTTCCCCGGCGGCGGCTTCGCGGCCCTGTGGCCGCAGGCGACCGAGCCGGTCGTCGTCGCCCCCGAGGACCGTGGCCGGCAGGCCGAAAACCCGATCGGCGCGCGCCGCGTCGTCCACCTGGGCGTCGCCCCAACCGTGATGGGTGGCGAGGCATCGGTGACCTTGCACGGCTACTTCCGCGGTCAGCGATTCAAGGCGGTGACGCCGGTGCGGCTCGACCGCGACCCGGTGATGATCGTTAGCCGAGTGCAGCCACCGGTCGAAGCCGGCTTCGCGGTGCGGGCCGACGACGACCTACGCCTCGGCGCGATCGTGTTCGTCCTCGACTTCTCCGGCAGCATGGCGTACACGCCCGACGACACCCGCGACTGGAAGAACCCGCAGAGCAAGTTCCAGCAAGCGCTCGCCGTCCTCGAACGTGCCCTCGCCAACCTGCCGACGGACACGCCGCTGTCGGTGCGCGTCTTCGGCCACGTCGATCCGCCGCCGAGCGCCGAAACGGACCCGGCCGCCCGCGAGGTGGCGCTGGCCCGCGGCACGCCGAGCCGACAGGTCTTCAAGGGCACCGTGAAGTGGACGGCCGCCAACCCGCAGCCCTTGAGCGACCTGATGGCCCAACTGCGAGCGATGCAGCCGAAGTGGTACACGCCGCTGGTGCGCTCGATGACCGAGGCCAAGGACGCCGACTACCCCGACAACTACACGGGGCCGAAGACGATGGTCGTGCTGACCGACGGGGCCGACACGACGTTTCGCCCGGCCGAGCGCGTCGAGGGTGTGCGCAAGCAGTTCGACGCCGCGTTCGCCAAGGCCGGCATCGCCGTACAGATGGTGTTGTTCCGCGTCGATCCGCGCGAGGAGGACGATGCGAAAAAGCAGTTCGACGCGATCGCGAAGATGAACCCACCGGGCCGCTTGTGGGAGGCACGCGACCCGGTGCGTCTCGCGGAGCAGCTGGAGTTAGCCCTGCGACCGAAGGTCCGGCTGCTCCTGGACGGCGAGCCGGCCGAGGGCGTGCCACCGAGCGGCCTGCCGGCGAACCGCGCCAGCGATTCGCTGCTGCGGCTGCGGCCGTCGGGGCCGCTCGCGCCGAAGACATACGACGTGGCGATGCACAAGACGAAGCAGCCCGTGGTATTCGACCGCGGCGACCGGCTGTTGTTGCGGGCGAAGCGGGCCGGCGACGGCGTGGCGTTCGGCCGCGACCTGTTCGCCGACGAGTTTCCGGCCGACCGCCGGGCGACGGCCGGCGATTGGGTGCTGTGCGTGACGCAGGTCCTCGACGACCCGACGCGCAACGCCCGGCCAGCGCGGCTGATGGCGACCGTCGAAACCACCGTGGGCCGCTGGCCCGGTAGGGGCCAGCCGGTGCGACAGGTGCCGCCGCGCTTTCAGTTCTGGGAGTTGCTGCCCGACGGTGCACCGGGGGCGGCGACCGGGCCGGTGCGCGTGAGCAACCTGCCCGGCTACCCGGCCCCGGCGTGGGAACTGGTGGCCGATGACTGGCCGGCCGACCCGCTGCCGCGGCCGGTGGTCCTGAAGTGCTGGGCCAGCGCCGAACCGCCGCCGGTCGGCCGCAAGGTACCGCTGACGGCCGATGCGATCCCGGCCGCCGGCAGCTACACGACTTCGGTCGAACTCGACGGGGCGGAGATTTCGCTGGCGGTGTCGTTCGAGGAGTTGCCGCTGCGGACGGAGCCGGGCCAGACGACAGAGCCGCCGGCGGTGCCGTGCCTGGTGGTGCGGGCGCGGTCGTCGGACGGGTCGATGCTTCAGACGCAGGTGCCGGGCCTGCCCGTGACGGGCGAGGAGCATCGTTTCTACCGTACGCTCGGCTCGTACATGGCCCTGTACGGCCCAGTGACGCGCGACCAGTTCGCGGCGAAAGAGTGGCAGTTAGAGTTGGTGCCGCTGAAGCGGGCGAAGGCGGGGTCGGCGGCGCTCTCGCTCAACCTACCACCGCCGCGGCGCACCGAATTGCGGCCGCAGCCGCTGCGGCTTGCGGTGGTGCAATAAGCTCGCAACCGGCCGCGACACCGCGAGGCACGCAAACAGGACGAGCACCATCGCCAGCGTCGGCTCGAGCCAGCCGAGGCAGGTGAGCGAAAACCCGCGCGGGTGCAGCAGCACCAGCCAGCGGGCCAGGTCGACGTGGGTGGCGTCCACATCGAGCAGCGTGCCAAGGCGTCCAAGTCCCCACTGGATCACCGGCACTGCCAGCGCGCCCACGTATCGGTAGTCGCCGAA
>CAZNSL010000369.1:0-6145 GCA_964574975.1 uncultured Alcaligenaceae bacterium
GACCTGGTGTCGCGGGCGGCGACTTCGCTGTCGTGGGCCGGCGACGACGCGGCGGCCATCGAGGGCGCGGAGGCGGTGCTGGCGACGGGCCTGTTGCCGCCGGAGCAGGTGTACGCGATGGCGGCGGTGTACGCGAAGGCATCGCGGCAGACCCCGGCGTACGCGGCGCGGGCGTTCGCCCTGGCGCGGGCGGCGCTGGCGAGCGGCTGCGACATTAGCGGTGTGCTGAGCAACGACGACGAGTGGGCCGGGTTGCGCGCGACGCCGGAGTACGCGGACCTCGCGTGGGCCGTGGCCGACGGCGTGCCGGCGAAGCGCTAGCGGGTTTTCAGTTCGCTCGTCGGCCCTCCGATTTTCCGGAGGGTTTGGTCGACCTTCTTGGCAAAATCGCTCTTCAGTTGGGGCCAGGCCTTGTTCCAGGCGGCCACGGTGCAATAGTTGGCGAGTTCGGTCGGCCGAGTCGCGGGAAACACCTTGGTGGGTTGCGACTTGAGATCCTTGGACAGATCCTCGAGCGCGACCCGGGCGGTAGCCGGTGCCGGGCCGATCAAGGCGAGCGCGTCGAGCGCGCCGCTGCGGCGCTGCGGCGTGTGAGCCGGATCGCAAACGACATTGACCAGGCGGGTGACCGCGCCCGGACCGATCGCGGCCAGGGCGTGGATCGCGGCGTCAACCAAGGCTTGCTTGTTGCCCTCAGTCAGACAGGCGATGAGTTTCGGCAGTGCCGGTGCCGTTTGCGGGCCAACCGCGCGCAGGGCGTCGACGGCCGCAAGCCAGGTCTCCACCGTGCCGTCCTTGCTCAATCGGCTGACGTTGAGCGCGTCCCTGTCCAGCGCGGGCACGGCCGGGGCCGCGGCCTCGCCGAAGCCGGCCAGAACCTTCGCCGCCGCCGCGCACACTTCGTTGTTGGGATCGGCCAAGGCAGCAATCAGCGCGTCGAGGACATCCTTGGCCGGTTCGAGGCGCTCCGCCTTTGCCAGAACCGCTTTGCGATCGCCGGTCGTTTTTGCTTCACGCAACGAGCGTGCCCAGCGGTCGGCTTCGCGCCGACGCAGGTCGCGAAGTTTGGCAACCTTGTCCTCGCCGAAGGAGTTCAGGAACTTCAAGCAGGTCGCCTTG
This sequence comes from uncultured Alcaligenaceae bacterium, assembly GCA_964574975.1. Taxonomy (GTDB): domain Bacteria; phylum Planctomycetota; class Planctomycetia; order Gemmatales; family Gemmataceae; genus JAXMAS01. The sequence goes on from CAZNSL010000369.1 coordinate 1,120, forward strand.
GCGTCCGGCAGCGGGATCGCCTCGTAGGCGTCGAACGCGGGATCGAAGAACTTTTCGCCCTCGCGGCCGACGCGAAAGAGTCGGTCGGCCGCGGGAACGCACGTCGCCTTTTCGGTCAACAGGGGGCGGATCAACTCGGCCGGGAACCCGGTCGCTGGGCGCGTTTCGCCCCAGACCCACTCGGCATACTCGGCCGCCTCGGTCAACTCACGCGTACCCCCGACGGCTGCCACGAGAGCCGCCAGTTCGGCGTCGTTCGGCCGGCCCAACTTCTTTAACGCGTCGAGGGTCGCCCGACGAACGTCCGCCACGGGATCGGTCAGCCGCACGATTAGTTTCAGGCGGGCCGCGGCCACATCGCCACCGAAGCTCCCCAGTGCCTGCACCATTTTGAGGCGGACCCTGGAGTCGCGGTCTCGCAACAGCGTGTCGGCCAGTTCGAGGATCAATTGCGGATCGTGGGGAAACTTATCGAACAGGTTGTTCAGTGCGTCGATGTGGACTTCGGCGTCATTCTCCCGGAACGCTTCCTTCAGCGCCGGCAGGTCGGTCGCCTTGAGCCGGCCGAACGCCTTCGCCGCGGCCTCGGCCGCCTTCCGCACCTTCTCGTCGCTGTGGCTCATCCCGACGAGGACTTCCGGGATTGCGTCGCGGGCGTCGCTGCCGAGCTGGGCGATGGCGAGTAGCGCGTAGAGCCGGGCCAGGGCCAGTTCGCCGCGGGCGAACTGGCGCAGGTTCGACAGGTCGGTGAGGGGCGGATACTGGAGTGCGTCGAGCGCCTTGACCGCCGCGTCCTTCTCCTCCTTGTCCATCTTCGGCAAGGCCCCGAGCAGTGTCGGGTAGATCGGCCGCGCGTCCGGTCCCAACTTCTCGGCCGCACCGGCGGCATAAAGTCGGGACTTGCGGTGGTCGCCGGCCACGGCGTCCTTCAGCGCCGCTAGCCCGTCCGCGTTGGCCTCCGGCGGGCCAACGCGCTTCAGCGCGTCGTTGGCGGCGCGGGCGACATCGGCGTCCGGGTCGGCGAACAGCTTGAGCAGCGCGGGCACGGCCTTGCGGGCCGCGTCGCCGAGGCGGCCGAGTTTGCTGGCGGCGGCGACCCGCTGGCCTGGCGTGCTGTCGCCGAGTTGGCGGATGAGGTCGTCGATGGTGGGTTCAGGCGGCACCGTCGGCGCGGATTGGGCGTTGCTCGACCGAAAAGAGTTTCGAGCGTATTCCACGGCTCCAGTCAACTGCCCCGTGGACGATGCGACCGTAGTATAGCCGGGGGTCAAATGGTTCCGCTCGTACGCCTTGCCGAGGAATTCCTTGACCGCCCGCAGGTCGATGTACTTACTGACTCCGCGAGCATTCTGGTCGAATCCGGACACAACCGCCGCCAGGTGCCCACGATCGTTGAGGACGGCCCCGCCGCTATCGCCCGGGTTGATCGGTGCGTCGGTCTCGACCACCCAGGTCTCGACGACCTGGTTCGGGTAGCGAATAGTTGCCTCCGCCGGGGCCGAGCGGATCCTGCCCGTCGTCGTGCGCCAGAGTTGGCCACTGTCGGCTCGCGCCTGTGGGACGAACGCGCCGAGGCTGGAGTTGCCGATCGAGAAGCAATCGTCCCCGGCCTGGAACGACTCGCGTGCCAGCGCTAGCGGTTCTTTGTCTGGGTGCAAGCGGTCCAACCGGACGAGGGCCAGGTCGAAATGGGCGTCCGAGGCGATGACCGCCCCGACGATGCCGAGTTCGTTCCGCCGCTGGGCGTAGTACGACGGCGTGGTGATCGGGCTCTTTGCGCCGGCCTCATACTCCGGAAAAAAGACGACCGCGTCGCCGTCGATCCCCTCGACGACGTGGTGATTGGTGAGGACGATGCGGTTGACCTTATCGATCAGCGCGCCGCTTCCGATGAATTCCTCCAGCTTGTCCTTCTCCTCGGACCTGCGCCGCACCGTGGGCCTGACCTCCACCCGCTTCTTGACGAGGATGAAAGTGCAGGAGGGCGTGGCATCGGCGAACACCTTTTTGGCCGTCTTTGCCCGATCCGACATCCAATCGATGGCGAGGTAGCCGCCCACCACGGCAGCGACCGACGCGACAAGCGGCACCAGACGGAACGGGCGACGGGCCGCCGGCAGAGGCACGGCGGCCCGGGTGACGGGCTGCGGCCGCTTCGGCGGCGCGGGCGGCGGGGCGGGGCGCTTTGGTGGCAGGGGAGGCGGTTCGTTCACGGCAATTTCCTCCGGTGGCGGCCGCGCTCAGCGCACGACCTTGGCGAGTGACTGAGCAACGAACAAGCTGATGACGATGATCGCGGGCACGGCCAGCGTGCTGGCTGTCTCGGAAATCGCGTGCAGGCGCGTGCAGCCGGCGTAGAGGATGAGTACGGCCCAGCAGGCACCCGTCACGAGGACGGCCGTCACCAGCAGTACGTTGCCGCTGCCGAGCAGGTACAAGGCCAGCAGACACGCCCCGAACGGCAACAGGGCCGTGCCGGCCAGGAAGATATCGGCGGCGACGCCGTTGCGTCCGCCGAAGAGTTTTCGGCACGACAGGCTGCCGAGGGCAATGCTCGCCAGGCCGATCAACCCGACGGTGGCCTTCGCGATCACGCCCGCGGCCCCGGACGAGGCCGGCAGCGTCAGTCCGATCTTGGATAGCAAGTCCGACGAGGACACGCCGGCGCAGGCGGCAAACGCCAGCGCAAAGATCACGCCGACGATCGCCGCCTGCCGTTCACCCAACGCTTCGTACGCTTGCGGCAGGCCGCCGATGGGGTTGGTCGTCAGCGTGCGGAAGGCGAACCAGGCGTCCCGGGCGGCGCGGGTCGCCTCCGCTTGAATGTCGGGACCGGCCGGTCGGCCCGCGTCCGTTGGCAGCACCACGGCCGGTTGCGCTGCGGCCGGTGCGGCGACGATGGCCCCGTCGAATAGCCCCTTCACCCGCCGGGCCGGCACCCATTCCTCGTACCCATCTTTCCAAACGAGATGGTCGGCGCACACCTTGCCCTGGGCGACCAATTCGCGCAGGGCCGTCGTGCTGACCGGCCCGCACTTCTCGTCGTCCATCGAGTAATACCATTCGGCCATCGCTACACCTCCCCGGCCGGCATTACCGGCCAACCTGGTCGCGGCCGTCGAAGCGCCGGTCGCGCACCGCGTCGAAGAAGCCCCCAAAATCGCCCGCGCCGGCCCATGCCACGCGCTGCTTGTCCGCGGCGAACTTGACGGTCGCTTTGTCGGGTACCCAACCCGCATTGCCCCGCGGACGGACGATGAAAACGTCCTTGCCGCGGACGCAGCACTTTTCGACGAGGGCGTTGGCCGCTTCGTCGCGCGTCGTTGGGAGGGCGTTGCGGTATTCGATCCACTTCGGAACGCTGGCAGTGCGGAACAGACCGACTGCGACCAACCCCTTCACGTCCTCGAGGTTCAGTAACTTTCGCGGGTCGTCGCCGAGGTAGGCACCCGGTTCGGCCTGGAACCACGCGGGCTTGTCGGCCGCGTAGCGCAGAGCGTACCGCCGCGCCTGGCACTCAGTCACCAAGGACTCCAACGTTCTGGCGTCGGCGGTGTCCGGCTCGGCGGCAACCCACACGCCGAGCGTACCCACCTTTTTGTCGTTAGCAACAGGCTCCTTCGGCCGTGCGACGCCGACGCGCAAAGGCCATAGCTGGCCCTTAGCGTGAATGTCCGGACGTTGCACCTTGTTGCCGAACTTCTCGCGAACGTACGCCTCGACTCGCGTGGCGACGTAGTGCTGCAACAACGGTACAGTGATCGTGCCGTCGGCGTCGGCCGCCCCTCCCTCCAGCCCTTTCACGACGTGGTGGAAGAAGACGCCGTTCTTGAGGCCGTCGTGTTCAAACGCCTGCTCACCCGAGGAACAGGCGTAGAACGCGGCGACGCTCCCCGGGGGTGTTGGCAACGCGGGCCGTGTGACCGACGCGAGTCCGTGGGCGACCTGGCTCCGAGCGCCTGTCGGCGGGTGATTGCGGCAGGCATCTACCAGAAGGAGTTTGCGCCCCCCGCGGCAGTTCTCCAATTCCTTGAAAACGCCGTCCAAAACGCCGTCCAAGCTGACAAGCGTTTCGGTGTCCGGGGGCCGGGCGTCGGCCGGGCAGAAGAAGAACGTCGGGCCGGGTTGGATGCCGTGACCGGCGAATGCGACGACAAAGGTGTCGTTTTCCGTCCACTGCTGGCGCACGCGGCCGATGGCGTCGAGGATGGCGGCCTTGGTCGGCTTGCGGCCGCTGTTGATCAGCAGCGTGATATTGGCTTCCCTGAAGCCAGACGCGCGGAGAACTTCGTTCAGCGCCTTCGCGTCGTTCTCCGCGTAGAGGAGGGTCGGCAGGCCGGAGTCGGGACCGTAGTCGTTGACGCCGACGAGAACGGCATAGCGCGTCCCGGTCGGCAGTTGAGCCGCGGCGGCACCGGCTAACGCAAAGACAAGGCCAACGGCGATTCGGCCGAGCGGAAGGGCCATAGTCCACTCCGGATTGGCGTCCGTACCCTGCGCAGGGGTGCCCACGGTCAAATGCGTGCGAGCTATTGGCTATGAATGAAGACGTAAACCCGAGGCGATTCCGACAAAAAAATGGCAAAATCAACCGCGTTCCGACACCTTCGGCCCGATGTGGTATTCCTTAAAGACCTTACGTCGACTCGACGCGCCGACGATTAGCGCGAGACATTCGTCCGTGCTGTCGTGGACCGGCGACGACGCCGCGGCGGTGTTGGCGACGGGCCTGCTAGCGCGGGAGCAGGTGTACGCGAAGGCGTCGCCGCAGTCGGCGGGGCACGCGGCGCGGACGGACGCGCTGGCGAGAGCAGCGCGCTACTGTCCGACAAAGAATGGAAGGGACTCCGGGCGACGCCGGAGTTCGCGGACCTCGCCTGGGCCGTAGCCGACGACCCGGCGGGACGTTAATGCGCGTATCGGGTATCGGTCGCGACCCAACAAGCCCGACGCGCCAGCGATGGGCGGAACTCTCCGTCCTTCGCTTGCGCGTCAGGCTTGTTGGGCTGTCGGCGCCGGCCCGACG
>CAZNSL010000370.1:0-1865 GCA_964574975.1 uncultured Alcaligenaceae bacterium
GACTCGTCCCACCCGACAGAACATACTTCGAGAATTTACCGAACGCCTCCGCCGACCGCTGCCAGTGCCGCCGCGTAGCGCTCGAACGTCAGGCCGTCCACCGTCGCCGTCCGCTCGCCAGTCACGCCGTCCACCAGCGGACCCGCCTCCACCAGCACCCGCAGCAACTCGCGCTCGACATCGATATCGAACAGTGCGTCGTCGCGGCTCGCCCCGCGCAAGTGCCGCACGCCGGCGGCCAGGGCGTACGCGCCCCAGTTGCTCACGCCGGCGACGATCAGGTGGTCGGTCGGCACCCGGCACGCCAACAGTCCACCGTTCGGCACGTTGCGGCGAATCGTCTCCCACGCCAGTTTGCCGTTGCCGCCGTCGCCGATGCCGATGGTCGCGTAGCCGCCGACCATCGCGCCGGCCGGGGCCTCGAACAGCAGGTGCGCCGGCCGCGTGTGGGCGGTCACGTCCCGGCCACGCATCGAGTGGCAGCGGCCTTGGCGCTCCGGCGGCACCTCGCGCGGGAACAGTTCCCACGCGGCCCCCTCACCCTCGCGCGCGATCGACTCGCGCGTATGGCCCGGCCCGATTCGCTCCAGCGCGACCAGGTGCGTGAACGACCCGACCGCCGCGGTGAAGTCCAAGAGATAGCGCGGCCGCAGCGACTGGAACCGCTCGCGGATCGTACCGTCGTAACCGCCCGGCGCGTCCGGCAAGGTCGCCAGCGGCACGCGGCCCGTCAGGTCGCACGCGGCCAGGCCCGCGGCGAGCGCTGGCACGGCGGTGGTGTCGGCCGCCAGCGCGACGCCGATGCCGAGCGGCGTCAGTGCCCGCGCCAGCGACAACGCCCCGAGCGGGCCATCCGTCTCGGCCGTCGGCGGGTCGGTGCCGGGGATGGTGAAGCCAGTCACGACGGCGACGCACGGCTGCGGGTGCGCCGCGATCGAGCGGCAGGCGGCGGCGAAGTCGCCGCGGGTCGCGTCGATTGGGTTATCGTGCGGGTCGGCCCGCAGGCCACGGCAGCCGACATCTTCCTGCACGGCGTCGCGCAGGCGGTTCAGTATTGCGTCGTCGTCGCTCACGTCGGCACGTCCTTGAGAAGATGGGCGAATCGGCCGCGCCACGACCGCGGCAGTTCGGCGGTCAGCGTCACGGGTTCGCCGCGGATCGGGTGCAGGAAGGTTAGCGCGCGGGCGTGCAGAGCGATGCCGTCGGCGAACGGCTCCTCGGAGCCGTACTTGAAGTCGCCGACAATCGGGTGCTTCCGCCGCGCCAGTTGCACGCGGAGCTGGTGCGTACGCCCCGTCTGCGGTCGTAGCTCCACGAGCGCCACCCCGCCGTGGGTCGAACGCTGTGCGAAGTGAACGAGGGCGTGTTTCGCACCCGGCGCGTCGGCGGCGACGGCCTCGACGCGGCCAACGGCTTCGTCTTTGCGTAGCCAATCGTCGAAGGTACCGGCGCTCGGCGTGAGTGGCTGTTCGACGACGGCCCAGTACACCTTTTCGATGGCTCCTTCGCGGAACTGCTCGGAGAGGCGGGCCGCCGCCTTCGAGGTGCGGGCGAACAGCAGGACGCCGGAAGTCGGCTTGTCGAGCCGGTGGACGATACCGAGGAAGACGTTGCCGGGTTTCTGGTACTTCGCCTTGAGATAGGCTTTGGCGGCGCGGTCGAGCGTCTCGGTCGTGCCGTCGAAGTGCGCGCTGGGTACGCCGGCCGGCTTGGCCACGGCGAGGCAGTGGTTGTCCTCGTACAGCACGTCGAGCGGCGGCACGTCCATCGCGTCATTCTACCCGCCGGAGTACGTTAGCGAAATCGTGCCGTGTCGAGCGTTCTCCGAGCGGGCGGGGGGGGGGGGGCGGGAAGGGCCCGCACCC
>CAZNSL010000370.1:1875-6139 GCA_964574975.1 uncultured Alcaligenaceae bacterium
GCGGTGTCGCGCTCCCCCCGCGCGGCGGGGGTGCGCGGGCTTACCGCGCTCCCCGCGGCCACCCGCCGGCCGCTCGGTAGAGTCCCGGAGACTCCCCATGCGCCTCGCTAAATACCGCCGCCCCGATGGCACCGCCGGCGTCGGCCGCCTCGACGGCGACCTCCTATTGCCGCTGCCGGCCGCGACGCTCGCCGAACTCTTGACCGGCCCCGTCCCCGAACCGTCCGGCGACGCGCTGCCGCTGGCGTCGGTGACGCTCTTGCCGCCGGTCGACCGGCAGGAGGTCTGGGCCGCCGGCGTGACCTACCTGCGCAGCAAAAAGGCCCGCGAGGAGGTATCGGTCGGGGCGGCCCGTTTCTACGACATGGTGTATACGGCCGCCCGACCGGAGCTGTTCTTCAAGGCGACGGCCGAGCGCGTCGTCGGCCCCGGCCAGCCGATCCGCGCCCGCGCCGACAGCCGTTGGAGCGTGCCGGAGCCGGAACTCGCCCTGGTGATCGCGCCCGACCTGCGCATCGTCGGCTACACGATCGGCAACGACGTGAGCGCCCGCGACATCGAGGGCGAGAACCCGCTCTATTTGCCACAAGCGAAGCTCTACAAACAATCGTGCGCCCTGGGGCCGTGCGTGACGCTCGCGGCGGCGATGCTGCCCTTGGCGTCGGTGGCGATCCGCCTGCGCATCGACCGCGGCGGCGGCACGGCATTCGCTGGGGAAACGACGCTGGCGAAGCTCGCCCGGCCGCTGGAGGAGCTGGTCGATTGGCTCGGCCGCGAGAACGCGTTCCCGCACGGGACCGTCCTGTTGACCGGCACCGGGATCGTGCCGCCGGACGAGTTCACGCTGTACGCCGGCGACGTGGTGTCCATCGCCATCGACGGTATCGGCGAGTTGGTCAACCCCGTGGTGGTCGGCGATGCTTCTTGAGCGCGTCGCTTAACTGTACTCCCGCGAATGCCGATGACTGACCTAGCTTGCCTTTCCCGCCCGTGCTGCGCGCGGCATAATAGCTAATGATAATTGCGCCCCAGCTAAAGGACTCGCCGGATGGCCACCGCAGTCGCACCGCAAACCCGTTCGCTGCAAGACGCCGCCGTTAGGGCGAAGCTCCAGGAGCTGCGTCAGGGCGACAACTTTACGAATCTGTACTACCTGGCGCGGTCGTACCTGCTTTTGGCCGTCACCATCGGTGCGGCCGTCTACTTCTACACCCACCGCGTCGAGTGGGGACTGGCTTGGGCGTGGAACGTGCCAGTCACGCTCCTGGCCGTGATCCTCGTCGGCATGGGACAGCACCAGCTCTCGGTGCTGACGCACGAGGCGTCGCACCACGCCCTGTTCCGCACCCGGCTCTTCAACGAGTTCATGTCGGACTGGTTCTGCATGTTCCCGATGTTCTCGACGACGCACCACTACCGCATCCAGCACGTCGCCCACCACCAATTCGTCAACGACCCCGAACTCGACCCGAACGTGCCCCAGTTGCGCACCAACGGCCACTGGAAGGACTTCCCAATGACCCGGGCCCGGTTCTGGCGCGAACTGGCGGCGCAACTGTGGCCGGTGAACCTGATCAACTACATGCGGGCGCAGGCGAACTCGAACTCGATCGGGGCGCACGGCAATCCGTACCACCGCTCGACGGGCAACGTCCGCGGCAACCGCTTCGCCCGCGGCCTCGGCGTTGCCTACTCCTTCGGCCTGACCTACGCCCTGCTCGCGTTGGCGCTCACCGACCGCGGTGTCTGGATCGCCCCGGTCGCTGCGTTGGCGTGGGCGGCCATCGTGGCCACCTATGCAGCCATCCCTGCCGACTGGTTCATGCAGACACGCATCCGCGGCACGTACTCGATGCGGACGCTGTCGATCCTGCGGGTGACGTTCGTGACGCTGTTCGGCGTCGGACAAGCGTGGCTGGCGACGATCTACGGCTGGCGGGCGTGGCTGGTCATCACGGTGCTGTGGTTCTTGCCGATGGCGACGAGTTTTGCGTTCTTCATGATGATGCGGCAACTCGTGCAGCACGGGAACGCCGGCCGCGGCTTCCTGTCGAACACGCGCGTGTTCCTCGTCAATTTGTTCTGGCGCGACAGCGTTCTGCCCTACGGGCAGGACTACCACCTGCCGCACCACATGTACGCGACCGTGCCGCACTACCGCCTCAAGGAACTGCACGAATTCCTCATGCAGTACCCCGACTACCGCGAGGAAGTCGTGGTCGTCCACGGGGCCGTCCTGCCGCGACACGATCACTACCCGTGCATCGTCGATGTGCTAGGGCCGGAATGGGACCGCCGCCGCGGTGAGATCCACGTCGATAACACGATGCTCGACGGCGAGACCGTGGACGAGCGCGACGCAATCGAGCGCCTGGCCGCCGCGTCGGAGCGGCGGTCGGCCACCGATTGACACCTCGACCTCGTTCCCAGGCTCTGCCTGGGAACGCACTGCACCGCCGGCTCCGCCGGCCGCACCTCGGAAGGCCGCGCGCCCCACTGAGTTCGGGCGGCGGAGCCGCCAAGGCAGTGCGTTCCCAGGCAGAGCCTGGGAACGAGGTGAGAGGAATGGTGTCCGACGCGCAGCGTGGCTACGTCGAATTCGCGGCCACCCCCTTTATCCGGCCCGCGCCCGGAGTTAGGATGGAGGAGCGTTGTCCCACGTCCATCCGTCTACCGGGAGCCAGTTATGCGCCGCGCCTCGTCCATCGCGCTCGCTGCCGTCGCCGTTCTCGCCGCGTCCGTCGTCGCACAGAAGCCGAAGGACGGCGACCCGTACAAGCACCTGTTGAAATCGACCGTCTGGGTCCTCAAGGCCGAGGACTTCACCGACGGCCCGCGGAGTGGCACCCGCGTCACCGGCAGCGGTAGCGGCGCGCTGATCGACGTGCCCAACCGGCTGGTGGTCACGAACTACCACGTCGTCCGCGACAGCAAGCTCGCCGTGATCTTCTTCCCGGCCTACGACCGCCAGAAGAAGCTCGTCCCCGAACGCGAACACTACCTCAGCGCGTTCCGCGCCCGCGGTGGGGCCCGCGCCACCGTGATCGCCACCGACCCGAAGGCCGACCTGGCCCTGATCCAACTGCCGCCGAATTCGCTGCCGGCCGGGACGCAGTCGCTGCGGCTGGCGCGCGAGGACATCGGGCCGAGCAACCCGGTCCACTCCGTCGGCAACCCCGGCGTCAGCGGGGCGCTGTGGGTGTACGCGGCGGGCACGGTGCGGGCCGTTTACCAGAAGCGGGCCCAGGTCCGCGGGTCCGGGGGCGATGCTCCGATCATGCTCAACGCCCGCGTGATCGAGACGGACTCGCCGATCAGCCCCGGCGACTCGGGCGGCCCGTTGGTCAACGCGGCCGGCGAACTGGTTGGGGTCGCCCAGAGCATCGTCGTCGGCGAGGCCGGGCGGAACCTCAGCGTTTTCGTCGATGTCTCCGAGCTAAAGACGCTCTTGAAGAAGCACAACTTCACGAAGATCCTGACGGCCCCGCCGGTAGCGGTCACGGCTTCGCAGCCCGCCGAGGAATCGACCGACAAAACGAAGCCCGTCATCGACTCGCCGGAGGCCGCGAAGAAGAAGAAAGAGACGGCGGCGCAGAACAAGCTGACGTTCGCGGAGGCGTACAAGAACGACGCGGCGAAGTACAAGACGAAGCTCCAGGAGATCGTCAAGAATTACGCCGGCACCGAGGCCGCCGCCGAGGCGCAGAAGCGATTGGACGAGATGAAGTGATCTTTGTTCAGCGACATTTTCCAGCCCAAGGGGCATTTTCTTAGCCCCGGAGGGGCGGCCGTCGGTAGCCAGGGGTGTCAGCCCCTGGTAACGTGACCCCACAGGATTCAGCCCCGGAGGGGCGACAGACTGTCGCCCCTCCGGGGCTGACCGGATGGCGGTCCCATTTCCAGAGGCTGACGCCCCTGGCTACCGACGGCCGCCCCTCCGGGGCTGATGCGAAGTCCCTTCCCACGATGGAGGTCAACGTGCCGGACGGCGCGCGCTCGCTGGCGGTGTTCATCGACTTCGAGAACGTCGGTCTCGGCTTCAACGGCCGCCGCGACCGCTTCGAGATCGGCCGCGTCCTCGAACGGCTCGTCGAGAAGGGCAAGATCGTCGCCAAACGCGCCTACGCCGACTGGAACCGCTTCGTCCACTACACCGCCTCGCTGCACGAGGCGGCCATCGAACTCGTCGAAATCCCGCGCCGCCGCCAGACCGGCAAGAACTCCGCCGACCTCCGCCTGTGCGTCGACGCGATGGACCACGCCT
>CAZNSL010000371.1:0-6138 GCA_964574975.1 uncultured Alcaligenaceae bacterium
ATTCAGGTAGCCGTCGGCGACGCCTGGCCCGCCGACGTACAGTTCGCCGATGACACCGACCGGCACTTCGCGGCCACGAGAGTCGAGGACGTGGCAAGTCGTGTTGCCGATCGGCGTACCGATCGGCAGCGTGCGAGCGTCGGCGGGGATGTCGCGCGGGACGGCGAAGTGCGTGGCAAACGTCGTCGTCTCGGTCGGGCCGTAGACGTGGACGATTTGCGTGTCCGGCAAAGCGGCCAGCGCCCGGCGGACGTGCGGCACCGAGACTGCCTCGCCGCCAGTGAGCAGCACCCGCAGGCACGCTAGCGCCGACGGTTCGGTGTCGACCACTGCGTTGAACAAGCCGGTCGTCAGGAAGATCGTGTTGACCCGTTGCGCCAGCAGGAACGCGCCGAGGTCGGCGGGAGTCGGTACCCGTTCGGGGTAGAGGGCGCAGCGGCCGCCATGCAACAGCGCGCCCCAAATCTCGAACGTCGAGGCGTCGAATGCCACCGGCGCGAGTTGGGCCGTCACCGTGCCGGGGCCGAGGTCGCAGTAGCCGGCGTTGAACAGCAGCCGGACGATGGCGCGGTGCGGCACGACGACTCCCTTCGGCGTGCCGGTTGAGCCGGACGTGTACAAAACGCACGCTGGTGCATCGGGTGACGCGACCACCGGCAGTTCGGCGTCGCCGGTCGCGTCGAAACCGAGGGCACGCGTGCCGGGCGGCAGACGGTCGCGCAAGTGCGGTGGGGCGAGCACGACGGCCGGCTTGAGGTCGTCGAGCAACAACGCGAGCCGTTGCGGCGGGTGCATCGGGTCGAGCGGGGCGTACGCGCCTCCGGCCTTGAGTACCGCCAGCAGCCCAACGATCAACTCGGGCGACCGTTCGGCGATGACCGCGACCGGCGAACCATCGGCGACGCCGCGCCCGCGCAGCGCCTTCGCCAATCGATCGGCCCGGCTATCGAGATCGGCGTACGTCAACGACACGCCACGGAAGGTCAGCGCTGGCGCGGATGGCGTGCGGCGGGCCTGTTCGGCGAACAGTTCGTGGATGGCGCGACGCGGGAAGTCGGCCGACGTGTCGTTCCACCGTGCGAGGGCCGCCCGCTCGCCGTCGCTCAAGAGCGTCAATTCGCCGAGCGTCGCGCGTTTGTCCGCGGCACCACCGAGGAGAGTACGGTAGTGCGACAGCCAGCGCTCGACCGTCGCCGCATCGAACAAATCGGTCGCGTACTCGCACTCCAGGAGGTAGCCCGGTCCCTCTTCGACGAGGTTGACGTGCAGGTCGAAGTTGACGAAGTGCTTCGGACACTTGGCGACCGTCGCGTCGAGGCCGTCGAACGACATTCCCCGAACTTCGGGATCGACGTTGAACGACGCGCCGACCAAGGGCGGCCGGCCGGCGTCGCGCGGCAACTTGAGCCGTTCGACCAGCCGACCGTAGGTGAACTGCTGACGGTCGAAAGCGTCGAGTAGAGTCGCCTGCACGGCCCTGGCGTCGGCCGCCACGTCGGCATCGGCGACGAATGCGGTGCGAATCGGCAGGAAGTGAACGCAGTGCCCGACGAGCGGCCCACCGGCTTCAAGCGCCTGGCCGGCTGTCGGGATGCCAACGACGAGATCGGACTGCCCGCTGAGCCGGGCGAGTAGCGTGCGATACGCGGCGAACAGCACTGTGTACGGCGTCACACCGATGTCCCGTGCGAGGTCGCGGATCGTGCGCGACAACTCCTCGCCGAGCGGCACCGCGACGCGCGCCCCGCGGTAACCGCGAGCGGGTGGGCGCGGCCGGTCGGTCGGCAGTTCGAGCGGCGGCGGCACGTCGCGGAAGCGGCCGAGCCAGAAGGCGTCGTCATCGTACGGGTCACCGCGACGGGCGTAATCGCGGAAACTCGCCGCGGCCGGTAGTTCACGACCGGAGTACAGGTCGCCGAGTTCGCGCAACAGGATGTCGTAGGACCAGCCATCGCAGGCGATGTGGTGGACGGTCAGTAGCAGCCGGTGGTCGTCGGCCGCGAGCCGGACGAGTTTCGCCCGCAGGAGCGGCCCGCGAGCGAGGTCGAACGCGGTGCGGTCCTCGGCGTCGAGCAGCGTGACGAACTCGTCCAGCGACGCGTCCACGACCGGCATGGCGATTTCGAGCGTCGGCGCGACGCGGAACGTCGAGCCGTCGGCGGCGTAGGTCGAGCGCAGAGCGTCGTGCCGGGCGACGAGGGAGTTGAGCGACCGCGTCAGGCGTTCGACATCGAGCGGGCCGCGGAGGGTGACGACGCACGACTCGTTGTAGGCGCACGAGGCGTCGTCCCCCATTTGGGCGGCGAGCCAGAGTTCTCGCTGCGCCTCGGTGAGCGGGACGGCGTCGGGTGAGTGATAGCCGTTTTGAATTGGGCGAGCCGGGAGCGTCAGCGACTGGAGATTGTGCAGACTCCGGTCGCTGACGCTCCCGGCTCGCCCGTCGAAGAACCCCGCGTCGCGCAGCTCGCCGACGCTGTCGCGGAAGGCGTCCACGACGCGCCGCAGGTCGTCGTCAGTGTGCGCGGCCGACAGGTACGACGGGAACCCTTCGAGGATATAGACGCCCTTCGCGCGCATCAGCGGGAACAACAGCAGCGCGGCCTTGCTGCCGTGCAACACTCGCCAGAACATCACCGACCCACCGTTGACGACTTCGAGCGGCACGTTATTGCGCTCGCAGATCGCCCGCAGTTCGCCCGCGAACCAGTCGGCCTTCGCGTTTAGCCGCTCCTGTAGGGCCGGGCCGTCCGACTTCAGCCGCAGAAGTACGGCCTTGGCTGCGGCCAGCGCGAGCGGGTGGCGGACGAAGGTGCCGGCGAAGAACGTCCGGCCGGCGACGGGTTCGGAGTCGTCGCCGTACTGCCAGGCGCCGCCGTCGAAGGCGTCCATGAACTCCGCCCGCCCGGCGACGACGCCGAACGGCATGCCGCCGCCGGCGACCTTGCCGTAGGTGGCAATGTCGGCCCGCACGCCGTAATACGCCTGCGCCCCGCCGGGGTGCAGCCGGAAGCCGTTGATGACCTCGTCGAAGATGAGCGCCGCGCCGGCCGGTTCGGTCGCAGCCCGCAACTCGTGCAGGAACTCGCGCGGCTGCCACTCCGGTCGGCGGCTCTGGATCGGCTCGACCAGCACCGCGGCCAGTTCGTGGACGCGAGAACGGATCGCGTCGAGCGATTGCGGCGTGCCGTAATCGAGGACGAGGACGTTAGCGACGGCCGAAGGCGGGATGCCGGGAGCGCTCGGCTGTGCCCTGACGCCCGCGGCGCGGACCAGCACTTCGTCGAAATTGCCGTGGTAGTCGCGCGAAAAAGTCGCGATCAGGTTACGGCCCGTTACGGTACGAGCGCAACGCATCGCTGCGGCCACGGCCTCGGAGCCGGTGCAGACGAAGCTCGCCCGTTCCATGCCTGTCAGGTCGCAGACGAGTTGCGCCACCTCACCGGCAAGCGGCGACATGGGGCCAACCTCGTAGCCGGCGGCGAGTTGCTTCGCCACGGCCTCGACGACGAACGGCGGCGAGTGGCCGAACAGATCGGGGCCGAAGCCGTTCAACACGTCGATGTACTCGTTGCCGTCGATGTCCCACAGCCGGCAGCCGGCCGAGCGATCCACGACCAGTGGGTAGACGATTTCCTTCCACAACTTCGTGAAGCCGGAAGCCGTTCGCGGGTCGGCATGAACGGCGCGGTATTGCTGCACGTGCCGCTTCGACCCGGCCGTCTTCGCCGCGTAACGCTCGGCAAAGCGAGCGATGAAGTCGCGCTGCCGCGGCGTCAGTTCGTCGTCGACCGCACGGTCGATCGGTGCGAGCGCGCCGAATCCTTGCGGTTGCTCGGTCGCCGGCTGGGGTGGGGTTGCCCCGCCCTTCTCCGTCGATGTCGGCGTGGCCGTTTCGAGGTGTTTGGCGAGCGCGTCGAGCGTCGGTAGGTCGGCGAGCAGTTGGCGGAACGCGACCTTGACGCCGAAGCGATTCTGCACCGCGAGAACGGCCTGCGTCAGTGCCAGCGAGTCGAAACCCAACTCGAAGAACGACGCGGCCGGGTCGAGCGCATCGGCGGCGGTGCCGGTCAGCTCGGCGACGAGGGCACGCAGCTCGGAGAGTTTACTCCCCTCTCCCGGCTTTGCGGGAGTGGGGCCGGGGGTGAGGGTACTGGAATCTGAGATCTGAGATTCCAAATCCCGAACCCGCCACCCCCTCTCCCGCAAAGCCGGGAGAGGGGGGCAAGAAGTACCGCTGCCGCTCGAACGGGTACGTCGGCAGCGCGACGCGACGCCGCTTCGACCCGCCGTGGACCTTCGCCCAATCGACATCGACGCCGGCCAGCCACAGCCGACCGAGCGCGTCGAGCATCCCGGCCACGTCGCCGGCGTCTGTCGCCACCGCGGGGCCAACGCCCTGCTGTTTGGCGAGTTTGGTCAGCGTCGTGCCCGGCCCGACTTCCAGAAGGGCGGGACCGCTGACCGCGAGCGTCGCCAGCCCGTCGGCGAATCGCACCGGGCGGCGCAGGTGCCGTGCCCAATACGCCGGATCGGTCGCCTCCTCCGGCGCGATCCAGGTGCCGCTGACGCAGGAGACGAACGGCGTCGTCGGCGGCCCGCGACGGACCTTGGCCACGGCCGCGGCGAACTCGGCCATGACCGGCTCGACGGCCTCGCAGTGGAAGGCGTGCGACGTGGCGAGTGTGCGGCAGACGATGTCGTTGGCTTCGAGGTCGCGCTGCAACTTCTCGACGGCTCGCGCCGGCCCAGCAACGACGCATTGCCGCGGCCCGTTGACGGCGGCGATCTCGACGGCCGGCCACAGGTGCGGCGTCAACTCGGCCTCGCTCAACCGCACCGCGAGCATCGCCCCCGGCGGTGTCGATTGCAACAGCCGGCCGCGCAGCGCGACCAGCCGCAGCGCGTCGGCGAATTCGAAGACGCCAGCCAGCGACGCGGCAACGTACTCGCCGATGCTGTGTCCGATCGTGGCCGCCGGTTCGACGGCCCACGACTTCCACAGTTGTGCGACGGCGTACTCGACGGCGAACAGCGCCGGCTGTGTGACGGCCGTCTCGCGCAACTTTGCATCGTCGGTCAGTGCGGCATGCAGGTCGAGGCCCTCGCCGCGCAGCACGTCGGCGGCGCGGTCGATCCACGCTCGCACGATTGGCTCGGCATCGTACAGGCCGCGGGCCATGCCGGCCCGCTGGGCACCCTGGCCGGGGAATAGGAAGGCGACGGCCGGCGCGGCCCCGGTGAATACGCCCGTTGCAGCCGACGTGGCGGTGACACCGTCGCGGCTGACGAAGGTACGGCGGTGGGCGAATGCCTGCCGGCCGACTTGCAGAGTCCACGCAGCGTCGGCCGGCGACAGGTCGGGATGGTCGAGCAGGTACGCCGATAGGTTCCGCGTCGCGGCGTCGAGAGCCGTCGGTGTTTTGGCGCTCAGCACGAACAGTTGTTCGGGCCGGGCCGAAGTGGTTGGGGAGGCCGGTGGTGCTTCTTCGAGGATGGCGTGCGCGTTGGTACCGCCGACGCCCAGCGAGCTGACGCCGGCCCGTCGCGGCGTCGGGCCACGCGGCCAGTCGGTTCGCTCGGCGACGACACGGAACGGGTTGTCGTCCCACTCGGCTCGCGGATTCGGAGTGCGGAAGTGTAGGGTCGGCGGCAGCGTCTCGTGGTGGAGCGCCAGCACCGCCTTGAGGAACCCGGCGACGCCAGCGGCCGCTTCCAGGTGGCCGACGTTCGGCTTCAGCGAGCCGAGGTGGCAAAAGCCGGCGTCGGCGGTGTGGTCCCGAAACGCCAGCGTCAGGCCCGCGACTTCGATGGGGTCGCCGAGCGGCGTGCCGGTACCGTGCGCTTCGACGTAGCCGACGGAACGTGCGTCGATGCCGGCCTCGTCGAGCGCTTGCCGGATCGCGGCGGCCTGCCCGTCGGCGCTGGGTGCGGTGAAGCTCAGTTTGCCCGCGCCGTCGTTCGACAGGCCAACGCCACGGACCACGGCGTATACGGTGTCGCCGTCGGCCAGCGCATCGTCGAGCCGCTTCAGCACCACGACGCCGACGCCTTCGCCGAAGCCGGTACCGGCCGCGTCGGCGTCGAACGCCCGGCAATGGCCGTCGGGCGACACCATCGCCCCCTCGACGTACAGGTAGC
>CAZNSL010000372.1:0-6138 GCA_964574975.1 uncultured Alcaligenaceae bacterium
GTCGTGCAACAGTCCGCAGCGGCGGGCGAGCGTGCCGTTCAGGCCCAGTTCGTCCGCGATCATGCCGGAGAGGTGCGCTACCTCCAGGGAGTGCAGCAATACGTTCTGGCTGTAGCTGGTGCGGAACTTGAGCCGGCCGAGCAGTTGCAGGAGTTTCTCGTTGATGGGTCCGACGCCGACATCGAGCGCCGCCTTCTTACCGACATCCAGGATCGTCTTGTCCATCTCGGCCTGCGTTTCCTTCACCACCTCTTCGATGCGCGACGGGTGGATGCGGCCGTCCTGAATCAGCTTGGTCAAGGCGAGGCGGGCGGTCTCGCGGCGGACGTTGTCGAAGGCACTGACGATGACGACGCCCGGCGTGTCGTCCACGATGACATCGACGCCGGTCGCCTTCTCGAAGGTGCGGATGTTGCGCCCCTCGCGGCCGATGATGCGGCCCTTCATGTCGTCGGAGGGGATGTCCACCGTGCTGACGGTACTGTCGGCCGTGTGTTCGGCCGCGTAGCGGTGGATGGTGGTAGCCAGGATTTTGCGGGCCTTCTCCTCGGCCGTGGCGTGCAGCGTTTCCTCGAACCGCCGCAGGCGATTGGCCAGCGAGTCGGCCAAATCGCGCTCCAACCGCTGGAGCAGGAGCGACTCGGCCTGCTCACGGTTGAGCGTACTGACGCGGTGGAGTTCCTTGGTCTGCTGCTCGACGAGGGCATCCGCCTCCTTGGCGCGCTTCTCGACCTGTTCCTTGCGGTCGGCGAGCTTCTTCTTTTGCGCCTCGAAGTCGCGCTCTTTCTTGAGCTGGAGCTGAATGGTGTCTTCGAGAGCATCCTCGCGCTTGGCGAGCCGCCGTTCTTGGTCGCGGACCTCGGCGAGCTTGGTGTCGAATTCGCGGGACAGGGTCTCGCGCTTCTGGAACAACTCGTCCTTCGCTTTGAGTTCGGCCTCCTTCCGCACCGTCTCGGCCTGGGACTGGGCCGCCGCCATCATCTCGGCGATGCGGGTTCCGGCTCCGGTGCCGCGGGCCTTGTCGAGGGCGCGGGCGATCACGAAGCCGGCCACCAAGGCGACCAAGACCGCGACGACCGTCGTCGTTTCGAGCATCGGGGCCTCACGGTTAGGAGGCCCGGTCGGGTATCCCTCCGGGGGCGCGCGGCCCCGCGCTCGAGTGCAGCGTTCGGACGGCGAGAGTCAAGTTCGGTGCGTCGGCCGATGCCGAGGAAGCCCTGGGCGCGGGCCGGAGAAGCCGGGTGGCCCTCCGTCGCGGCCGAAGGACTTGGCAGAGCCAGACGAAGATCGCTAGGACGTTCATCGCGGGTCGTTTCGCCGGTGTCTGTGCCCCGTGGGCCGGGGCGGCGTCGGTGCCTTTGCTGCGTTCGTATCGCGGGGCCGGCGGCCGGGGATCGGCCGGGGCCTCACTGTTGACTGTGGTACTCACGGCCCCGCCGCCACAAGCGCGGGACTATAAGATCGCATTATGGGGAAAGGCACGGGCGCGGGTCAACTTTTTTGTTTCCTATTCGTCACCGTCTTCGTCCCACTCGTCACACATCGGGAGGCGGCTTGATGTCCGAGCGACTTGCGGCGGCGATCTGGGATGTCGATGGCACCCTGGTGGACACGGCGGAATTGCACTACGAGGCGTGGGTGGAACTCGCCCGGCAAATCGACGAGCCGTTCACGCGCGCCGACTTCGCTGCCACGTTCGGTCGGCGCAACCCGGAAATCATCCGCGCACTGTTCGACGAACGAGCCACGGACGAATGGGTCGCCGAAATTGGCGAACGCAAGGAACGCCTCTACCGCGCCGCCTCGCAGGCGCAGGGCATCGCGCTTCTGCCAGGTGTGGCGCGGCTGTTGGCGGTGTTTCGCGTGCGCGGCTGGCAGCAGGCGGTCGGCTCCAGCGCCCCGCGCGCGAACGTGGAAATGATCCTCGCAACCACCGGCACGCGCAAATACTTCGACGCCGTCGTCGCGATGGAGGACACGACCCGC
Organism: uncultured Alcaligenaceae bacterium; assembly: GCA_964574975.1. Classification (GTDB taxonomy): domain Bacteria; phylum Planctomycetota; class Planctomycetia; order Gemmatales; family Gemmataceae; genus JAXMAS01. Next base: position 1,987 of record CAZNSL010000372.1, read on the forward strand.
GGCAAACCCGATCCGGAAGTGTTCCTCGCGGCCGCCGACAAGCTCGGCGTCGAACCGAAGTGCTGCGTCGTGTTCGAGGACGCGGTGGCCGGCGTGGAGGCGGCCAAGGCGGCGGGGATGGCGTGCGTGGCCGTGCGGTTCGTCGGTCACCACCCCGCGGACGCGCTGCGGGCGGCCGGGGCAGATCGCGTCGTCGAGTCGCTGGAGGAACTCGACCCGGCGACGCTGGCGTAACACTCGGCCATACACTTCTCGCGCGGGTACACGACGCAGTTCGTCGTTCGCGCGTCCGATAACTGACGTTCCGGTGGTCGGGCGTTCACGGTATCATCCGGCCTATTCGCCGCCCGACCCGACGAGGAGAATCGATGACGCCATCCGCCGAGATCGCCGCCCCGCCGCTGCCTCGCCCCCGCCGCTGGCGGGCCGTCTGCATCACCCTGGTCGCCCTCGGCAGTTTGCTCTACTTCGGCGGCGGCTACCTCATTGGGGCCGAGTCGCAACCCGTCTCGCCGCTCGTCGCCATCATGATCGCGTTCTATGCGCCGATCGTCTGCATGCTCTTGCTCGCGCTGTGGTACGCCATCCGCGGGCCGGGGCGGTTCAAGCGGCGGGCGCTGATCCTGCTCGCTGCGACCCTCGGCGTCGTCGCTTTCGTGGCCCTTTGCGATAAGTCGTCGATGTTCGTCGCCGCCCTGTGGGGCGTGCCGTCCGTCGTCGGCGCGACGGTGTTGGCGCTCGCGCTGTTGCCGCGGCAATACGCCGTCGGCGCGGTCGTCGCCTGCACGGCGGTCGCCCTGCCGTGGGAGCTAACGCGGCTGACCGGCACCACCGGCCAGTTCGGCCTCGTCTTCGCCAATCGCTGGAGCAAGACCGGCGACGAACTCGCCGCCGAATTCCGCTCGCAGCAGTCCGCGGCCGCGACCGCGACGGTCTCGATCCCCACGCTTACGCCGGCCGACTGGCCGGGCCTGCGCGGGGCGGCGCGCGATGCGGTCGTGCCGGCCGAGGCGCTCGCCGGCTGGTCCGGCGGCCAGCCGAAGCCGTTGTGGCATCGCCCGGTCGGCCCGGCGTGGTCGTCGTTCGTCGGCGTCGGCGATTACGTCTTCACCCAGGAACAGCGCGACCAGTCCGAGGCGGTCGTCTGCTGGCGGGCCGATACCGGCCAGGAGGTGTGGGCGCACCTGGAGGAGCAGCGGCACGAGGACTTCCCCGCCGGCCCCGGCCCGCGGGCGACGCCAACCTTGGCCGGCGACAAACTCTACACCCTCGGCGCGACCAGCGTGCTGACTTGCCTGAACGCCGCCGACGGCAAGCAGGTCTGGCGGGTGAACCTCAACGAGTCGGTCGGTGCCGAAAAGCCGGTCTTCGGTTACGCGGCGTCGCCGCTCGTCGTGGACGGCCTGGTGATCGTCAACCCATCGTCGGCGAAGGCGACGCGGTTGGCGGCCTACGACGCGGTCACCGGCGAAAAGCGCTGGGCCGAGGGCACGGGCGCGATGGGCTACTCGTCGCCACACCTGGCCGAGATCGCCGGCGTCAAGCAGGTGCTGATCTTCGACCGCGACGGCGTGGGAGCGCACGACCCGAAGACGGGCAAGCCACTGTGGCACTACGACTGGCTCACGAGCGAGATGGAGCCGTCGTCGGTGCAGCCCTTGGTGCTGCCGGACGGCCGGGTGATCGTCGGTGGCGGGGGCGCGGGCACCGGCACCCGCTGCATTCGCGTGAAGTACGAAGGTAGTCAGTGGTCGGTCGAGGATGTCTGGCAGACGAAGAAGTTTACGCCGAAGTTCAACGACTCGGTGGTCGTCGGCGACCATCTGTACGGTCTCGATGGGTCGCTGTGCTGCATCAGTCTGAAGGACGGTAAGCGCGTCTGGAAGGGTGGCAAGTACGGGGCGGGGCAGTTGCTACTCGCGGCCGGCAAGCTCCTAGTCGTTTCGGAAGCGGGCAAGTTGGCCCTGGTGGACCCGCGGCCGGAGGCGTGGAAGGAAGTGTGGTCGATGGATGCGCTGACGGGCAAGTCGTGGAACCACATGGCGGTGTCCCACGGCCGGCTGTTGATGCGCAACGCCGAGGAAGCCGCGGCGTTCGACTTGACGACGAAGTGACGAAGAAGACTTCACCACAGAGTCACAGAGGACACAGAGGAAGACAAATACGAAATCTCAGATTTGTTTTTCTCTGTGTCCTCTGTGACTCTGTGGTGAAGTCTTCTTCAACTTATTCCCCGCCCGCGACGACCTCCACGCGCGAGGCCGAGCCGGTCGGGACGCCGACCGCCAGTTTCAGCGCCGCCGCCTTCGACGCCGCGACGCGCACCGTCACCTTGTGCCGGCCCGCTTCGAGGCGCATGCGGCCCTTCGCCAAATCCAACGGCTCCTCGTCTACCCACACGGTTGCTCCAGTGGACGGCGATAGCGAAAGCGTCACGTCGCCCGGCATCGTCACGTTGACCTCGCCCTGCAAGTACGCGACGCCGGCCGGCAGCTCGCCCAAGGGGAGCGTACCGTCCACCCGCGCGAACACCGGCTCCCAGGCATCGGCCGGGGCGGCCAGGAGTTCGCGCACCGCTTCGCGGTTCGGCACGCCTTCGGATAAGGCCGGGCTAACCTTCGTCAACCGCCGCCAGCGCTGGATCGTCGGCGTCCTCGGTGGGGCAAACGCGCCCTTGCCCAACTCGGAGATGAACCGCATCAGGTCGATGAGTTCGCCGTGAGTCAGGATGCGCGTGATGCCTTCCGGCATCAGCGACTTGCCGGCTTCCTCCGACTCGATCTCGGCGGCCGGGATGCGCACCACCGCTCCGGTGGCGTCCTTGAGGACCGCCACGTTCTTGTCGCGGCGGACGACGATGCCAGTCACCACCCGGCCGGCCTTGGTGGCGATGACCTTGGTCAGGTACTCCTCCTTGATGGCGGCGTTCGGGTCGAGGATCGACGTGACGACGTACTCGGCCGGCGACGACGCGCCGAGCGGCCCCAGGTCGGGGCCGACGTTGCCGCCCGCCTTGTTGATGGCGTGGCACTTGACGCAGCCCAGATCGGCCCGGCGGAACACGGCCTCGCCGCGAACCGCGTCGCCCTTGCTGGCGATTTGGGCGATCAACGTCCGCACCTCGGCCGGTGTCGGCGGCTTCGGGTCGGCGTCGAGGCCGGCGAGCTTGCTGGCGGCATTGGCCAGGGCCGTGTCGTTGCGGCCGGCGAGGTACATCGCCCGCAGGACGCGCTTGGCCGCATCGGCCGACAACCGCTTCGCCTCGACCTCGCGGGCCAGCGCGTCGGAACCGCCGCGCCGGGCCAGGAACGCCTGAACGAGCGGCCCGGCGTCGTCGCCCTCGCCGGCGGATGCGAGAGCCTTCGCGGCGGCGCTGGCCGCCGCCGGCAGATCGACGCCGACGAGCGCCGCCGCGGCGTGGAAGCGCACGGCCGGCGGGTTCGGATCGTTGGCGAGATCGAGCAGGGCGACCGCGTTGTCCGGCCCGGCGAACGCGGCGAGGCCGTCCATCGCCGCGTAGCGTGCGGCGGGCGCAGCGGCCGCGTCCTTGGCGACACGGACCAGTTCGCCGGCCGCCTCGCGGACCTTCCAGGCGACGACCAACCGCAGCGCGGCGGGCAGTAGCGCCGGCGGGGCGTTGTGGACGAGCGCCGTCACATCGGCGGCGATAGCCTGCGGTCGGGCCTTGCGGTTGAGCGCCGCCTCGGTCAGTCCGTCGAGCGCCTTGGCGCGCACGGCCAGCGGGTTGCCGCGGGCATCGGACGCCTTGCGCCAGACGACTTGCAGTTCCGCCGGGCCGCCGTACTTGCAAACGTTGTCGAGCAGCGCGACTTGCCGGTCGGCGTCGAGCTTGGTCCCTTCGAGGACTTTCACGAGTGCCGCGGCGACGTTGCGCTTCGTGGCCCGCGCCCCGGCGACGGCCCGCAATTCCAGCGTCGCCAGCGTCTCGTTGAAGGTGTAGGTCAGGTACGGATCGGTCGGGTGGCCGAGCAACTCGACCGCGATTTCGAGCGCGCGGGCGTCGTCGAAGAAACTCAGCGCTCGGATGGCCTCCAGTCGGACGCGCGGGTGCGGGTCGTTGATTTGCACCTGCAACAGGTCGAGCGGCTGACTCACGCGGTCGCGCCAGTAGCACAGCACGCGCGTGGCTGC
>CAZNSL010000373.1:0-2802 GCA_964574975.1 uncultured Alcaligenaceae bacterium
ACGGCCGCATCGAATGTATGAATGTCGATCGTCTCGACATTTCTCCAATCCCCGATTTCGGGACGAAGCTGCAGGATCACGTCGACGGCCGACTGGGCATGATACTCGACGGGCCAGAACTTGATGTAAGTCTTGAGCATCATGAAATCGTTGGATCCCGCCTCGCCACCCATGGCGGCGACGTCGAACGTGGTCCGGGTGAGGAGTTTCATGAAGCCGAGTTCGCCCTCAAAAATGGGGGCGGGGCCCGTCATGCCCTCGGCAGCCAGCAGGGCCGCGAAGACGCCGTTGCGGGCGGCGTTGGCGAAGGCGCAGCCCTTCCACATGCTCATTTCGCCGGCCCGCGTCTGCCGCAAGGCGACGTTGCACACACCGGCTAGGCCGACGGCATGCGTCGTCCGCGTCGCGTCCAACCCCATGAGCTGGCAGGCGGCCAGGCACGACGAGATCGCGCCGTACGTAACGTGGTCGACGCCGTACTTGCGGAGCGAAGCCGCATCGCACAGGCGGCACTGGATTTCGTAGGCCAGAACGGCCGCGGTGATGAGTGCTTTGCCACCGGCCCCGACGGCCTCGCCCACGCTCAGGACGGCCGCGAGGTTGTCGCTCGGATGGGCGGGTTCAAGCGAGAGGTAGGTGTCGTTGTAGTCGAGATAGCGGATCAGGAGGCCGTTGACGAACGTGGCCCACTCGACGCTCGATTTGCCGCCACCGAACAGGCTCGCCGGTGGCACGCTGACGACGCGGGTCGCGCAGCGGCGGGCGATGGCGTAGGCATCGGCGTCCATCGCGCCAACGGCGGTGGCCAGCGAGTCGATGAAGCGTCGTTTGGTCTCGTGGACGACCGCCGGCGGCAGGGCGTCGAAGGTGATTGTCGTGGCGTAGCTTGCAAACCGTTCCGCGAGCGAAGCCATGGAGTTCCTCCAGGAAATGCCGAAAGCCGACCCGTCCGGGGTCGGCTTCAGAGCGGGATACGGGAGTCGAACCCGTCTCACAGCCTTGGGAAGGCTGGGCACAGCCGATATACCAATCCCGCGACGCCCTCATCTTAGCGGTGGGCCGAGCGGGCCGCAACGGCCCACGGTAGAATTTGCGATGACCCCCGAACGGACCCTCGAAATCCTCCGGCAGGTTCGCGATGGTGGCCTGACGCCCGAAGACGCGGTGGCACAATTTCCGCCGCCGTTCGCCGACCTCGGCTTCGCGACGGTGGACCTGGAACGCCGAGCGCGCTGCGGCTTCCCCGAAGTCGTATTCGCCCAGGGCAAGACGTGCGCGTGGTTGGAAGGCGTCGTCCGACGAATCGCCGACTCCGGCCAGGATTGCCTGGCCACGCGACTGGACGCCGAACAAGCGGCGCACATGGCGGCGACGTTCCCCGCCGCGACAATCGACGCCCTCGGCCGCACGTTCTGGTTGCCACAGGGAGTGCGGACGCCGCCGACCGGTCATGTGGCCGTCTTAACGGCGGGTACGGGCGACTTGCCGGTGGCGCGCGAAGCACTCGTCACTGCAGATGCTCTCGGCACGAACGCGTCGTTGATCGTCGATGTCGGAGTGGCCGGATTGCACCGTCTGTTGCGGCGGCGCAGCGACTTTACGGACGCCGACGCGATCGTCGTCGTCGCAGGAATGGACGGGGCATTACCGAGCGTCGTCGGCGGGTTGGTGGACCGGCCCGTGATTGCGCTGCCCACGAGTGTCGGCTACGGCACATCGTTCGGTGGCCTCGCTGCGTTGTTGACGATGCTCAACGCTTGTTCGGCCAACGTCGCGGTCGTCAATATCGACGCCGGTTTCAAAGCCGGCTACCTCGCCGCGATGATCGCCAAGAGGGCTGTGCGAGCTTCGTGACTGCGATTGAGCCCGACGCGCCAGCGAGGGAGGCGTTACCTCCCTCGCTGGCGCGTCGGGCTCAATCGCACGGGCCGACTTACTGCCGCACCTTGATCGGCGGTAGCGGCGGCAACGATGACGACAGCATGACCGGAGCTTGCGACAGGCCGGTCGGCATCGCCGCGGGCGGTAGCGGCATGTCCATCGACGGCGTCGGCGGACCCACAGGAGGCACCGTCTCGTCGGCAGGTGCTGAGTGGGACGGCGGCGTCCGCGTCGCGACTTGGACCGGGGTCTTCTGCGCCTCGGCGATGGTGCCGTTAACCGGCGGCACCGCAGTCGGAAGGACTGGCTGAGCGTTCTCCGGGACCGGCGGCGTGTTGGCCGAGATCGGTACACCGGGCGTCGGCGGTGTGGGCGGGACGATGCCGCCCGTTTGGAGGACACCCGCGGCTGGCTGGTTCGACATCGCAGGCATCGTGCCGGCGGGGGAAATCGGGACGGGGCCGTTACCGGTGTTCGTGCGGTTGGCCGGGGCGTTATTCGCCCACGCCGAACCATTTGTCGGCGCGGCGACAGTTGCCCTCGTCGGTTGGGCACCGACCGGCGTCGGAGCGGCTGCCTTAGGCGCAGCGGCGATTTTCGGCGTGGTCGAAGGATTCGGCCGCGTGAACGGCGTCGAGTTGGTGCAACCGATCGAACTGGTTGCCGCAACGAGGGCCCCCGCCCACGTCGCGATGGTACGCATCGTCATCCGTCCGCCCCTCCCTGGGCACCGCTCGGTTCCGTCCCCCCTGGGGTTCCGTCCCCAGGCCGATTGTCGCGGTGCGCTGTTCCCCGAAGTGGGCGGGTCGATAACGGGAAGCAAAGGTGCGGTCAAGGTCAAACGCGAACGTGGGGGGGGGGGGTATAGATGGGGGGAGGAAAAAAAACCCCCACCACACCCACAGACACACCCCGCGCAGC
>CAZNSL010000373.1:2812-6113 GCA_964574975.1 uncultured Alcaligenaceae bacterium
GGTCCGGTCACGCTCACACGCCAACGTGGCGTTCTGAGATTCGAGTGCTCGAATCTCAGAACGCCACGCGAACCGTTAGCGACCGACTGGCGGAGTCGCGGGTGCCGGTGCAACGGGCGCGACGGGTGCTGTCGGTGGGACGATACCGCCGAGTGGCGGAACCGGGCCAGCGATGGCAGGCGGGTTGGCCGCGCGGGCGGCGGCGTCCTGGTTGAGCTGGGTGTTTAGCTCGCGCTGGAGCGGGAAGTCCGGGTCGGGCGGGAAGTACTGCGGCCTATGTTCGAGGTAGTGTCCCGACGGCAACGTCATGCCAGCCACCCACGTCTGGCAGCCAGTCGTTGTCGTCAGTCCCAGGCCGAGGCTGGCCGCAACAAGGCTCTGCCACCGGCGTTTTGTCGTCATGGTCGCCCCCCCCCGGCCAGTCGTGGCCGAACCGTTGTCCCGCGCCCGGCACTCGGGCGTCGGGGCTGAGTGTGCGGATTCTTCGCGTTAATCGGCCCGCCGACCCCGGCGACTTGACGGTATTTTCCGTCGGCGCAGGTTGCTACGATGGGATTTATTGGCCAGGTGGTTGACCGCGGCCAACCTGCCGCTTAGCATTGTCGCTCATCGTCGTCCGTCCCGCACCCTGGAGAGGGCGCATGGCTGCGTTGAGCCTCGACGTGTGGGAGCAGTCGGTCGCACACCCGCCCGACATGATTCGCTGGGACGAGCCAGTGCCGGTGCAAACCGTCCGCCGCGTTGGCAAGCCGGTCGCACTTGGCCCGACCGATGCCGCACCGCCGTGGCTGACGACCGGCCCAGAGGGAAAGCCGTTCGATTTCTGCGCGCACATCCGTCGATTGGTCGACGATGTCGTGCGTCGCTGTCCACAGTTGTCCCACGTGCGCACAGATCAGGTCTTGTTCGCATTCACCCAGGCTCGCAACGGGCGACGAACCGGGCTTCAGGCACGGGTGACACCGTTGCGTTTCGCGGGTGGATTCGCCGTACGACGATACCGCGGCGTCCGCTACCAGGTGCAGCGCTGGTTCGTGGCCGGTAGCGAACTGCTGTACCTGATGACGTTCTGCCTGCCGCGCTTCCTCAACCAGTCGTTCGACGACAAGTTCGTGACGCTGTTCCACGAACTATTCCACATCGGCCCGAAGTTCGACGGCGATCTGCGCCGCCACGATGGCCGTTGCGCGATGCACACGCACAGCCGACGGGCCTACGACGAGCACATGGCCGAGTTGGCGCGATCGTACCTATCCGGCGGGCCGGACCCGAACCTACACGACTTCTTCCGGCTCAACTTTGCACAACTCTGCCAGCGACACGGCAGCGTCGTCGGCGTCACCGTGCCGCGACCGAAGATCGTGCCGTTGCCCGAGTCGGAGTGTTAGCCGTGCCGCGGTTCACCGTCCTCGACCACGACTTCCCGGCCCGACACTGGGATTTCCTGCTGGAAGCGGGCGATGTGCTGCGGACCTGGCGGCTGCTCGCGGAACCCGGCCTGGGGTACACCGTGCAGGCCGTGCAGTTGCCCGACCATCGGTTTGTGTATCTCGACTACGAAGGGCCGGTTTCCGGCGATCGCGGTATCGTCGTCCGCTGGGATACAGGGACGTTCGAATGGGTGCGCGATGGCGAATGCGAAGTCGTTGTTGACGTGAGTGGGGCGAGACTCCGCGGGCGCGCGGTCATCGAACGCACATCAACGGGCTGGACGTGGCACCTCGTCGAAGCGGATTCGTAGTTCCGTCGATTTGGCGAACCCAAACCTACTTGTAGCGTTGATCGACGACGACGATCTCGTAGCGGCGGCTACCGCGCATGAGGATCTGGAACCGCGTCTCGACGATCGAGTCTTCTTCGCGGTTGCGGAAGGCCTTCTCCTTGGCGAGCAGTTCCGACTCGAGCCGCAACGGGAACAACGCGACGACTTGCGACGGCGATTCGCTGCGGCCCATGGCTCGCATGAGTTGCTCCACCGAGGCGCTGTTGTCGTCGATCCAGAAGATTCGGTTCAGCTTCCTCAATTCGTCTTCCGAGGACCGCTCGAACGGGACCGGTCGCTTCGTCAGGTTCTTGGCGACGAAAATGCTCTGGTCGGCCCCGCGGAACGATAGGATGGCCTCGAGGACTTCGAGTTGGTGCAGATAGTCGTTGCTGTTAGTGTTGAACATGATCGTCCAGCGCAGTTTCCGCTTCGTGCGCTGGTTCATCGTACCGGTCCCTGGCCCGTCCCCGGGACCGATGCCGGTACCATTGCCGCCACCACTGCCGCCGCCCGACCCCGGAGTTCCCCCGTTGATGAGGCCGTCGCGTAGCGCTTTGTCGAGCTTGGCGATCTTCTCCAACGATTGCGTGCCCCGCTGGATCAATTCGGCGACATCGCGAGTCGCGTCGGCGTTGCGGTCCAAGTCGTTGAGGATGTCGGCCGGCGTGATGTGCAAGTCCTTGATGTCGGCGAGCGGCGTCTTAGGCAACACCGCGTCGCGCGGCAATTCGTTGGGCGTCGCCGCATCGACGAGGGCCGACGGACCGCCCTGGCCGGGGGTCGTGCCAGTTCCGCCGTTTCCGCCACCGCCTGGTTCGCCATCGTATTGAACCGCCTCGATCGGCATCTCGTTCGGCCGATTCCATGCGACGACGAGACCGAGGACGAACATTCCCACAATCGCCGCGACGTGCCACAAGAGCGATGCGGCCCCGGACACCGGCAACTCGTGATGCGGCGAGTATTTGACCCAGAAGCGCTCGTCGGGCAGTTGCGGTTGGGACGCGTTCGACTCGACGGCTGGCATGGTTGGGTCACCTCAGCGACAAAGGCCCGACTTCAGCGTAACCGACCCGGGGCGGGTGTGCCAGCAGCAACGGTAAAATGACGCAGGGCGGCCAGGAGTGCCCGGCCGCCCCGCAGTCCATTTCATCGGCCGGTCGGCGGTCGCCGACCGGTTGGACCTTACTTCTTCACCTCGAACTCGGCATCGATCACGTCGTCCTTGCCGGACTTGCCGTCCGTACTACCGGTACCCGCCGACGCCGCACTGCTCGGGGCCGGGCCGCCCTGAGCGCCGCTGTAGAGGTGCTGCGACATCGCGTGGGCGGCCTGGTCGAGGTCGCCGATGGCGCGGCGAATGGCCGCCACGTCGTCGCCAGTCGCGGCGGACTTCACTTTTTCCATCGCCGCCGTCAGTGGGGCCTTGTCGGCCTCGCCGATCTTCTCGGCGTTGTCCTTGAGCAACTTCTCGAGGTTGTAGACTTTCGCCTCGGCCTCGTTCTTGGCGTCGATCCGCTCCGTCTTGCGCTTGTC
>CAZNSL010000374.1:0-6103 GCA_964574975.1 uncultured Alcaligenaceae bacterium
CAGGGCGTCGTCCACCGCGACGTGAAATCGGCCAACGTCCTCCTCGACCCGCAAGGCGAGCCGCACTTGCTCGACTTTGGTCTGGCGCTACGCCACGAGGGTGCGGACCGCATGACCCTCGACGGCTCGGTGCTGGGCACGCCAGCCTACATCGCCCCCGAGGTGGCGACCGGCCGGCGCGACATGTGGGGGCCGGCCACCGACCAGTACGCCCTCGGCGTCGTCCTCTACGAACTGCTCGCCGGGCAAACGCCGTTTGGCGGTCCGGTCGAACTGGTCATGGCCCTCCAGCAGACGACCGCACCGCCACCGCCGTCGGGGGTCAACCCGGCCGTGCCGCGCGACCTGGAGGCCGTCTGCCTCAAGTGCCTGGAGAAGGACCCGGCCCGCCGTTACGCCGACTGCCAGGCGCTGGCCGACGACCTGCGCCGCTGGCTCGACGGCGAATCGACGCTGGCCCGGCCAGCGGGGCTGTTCGAGCGGTTCGGCAAGTGGGTGCGGCGCAATCCCACGGTCGCGGCCCTGTCGGCGTCCTTGGCGGCGCTTTTCCTGATCGGCTTCGCCGCGGTGACCTGGCAGTGGTTCGAAGCGGACGCGGCGCGCGGCCGGGCCGTCACGGCGGAGACCACAGCCAAGAGTTCCGCGGCCGCGGCCCGACAGTCGGCGGCGACAGCCGACGCGGCCAACCGCTTCATGACTGTGCTGTTCGAGTCGGCCAACCCCGAAAAGGCCCTCGGCCGCAAGACCACCGTTGAGGAGTTTCTGGTCAACGCCTCCAACCGATTGGACCCGCTCGCGGACCAGCCGCAGACCGACGCCGCGGTTCGCCGGATGCTCGGCAACAGTTTTCGCAGCCTCGGCAAATACAAGGCGGCGGAAATGCTGCTGCGCCAGGCTCTGGCGATCGGGCAGCGCGTGGCCGGCGACCGCGACCTCGAAACCCTCGCCACCATGAACGACCTCGGCATGGTGCTGTACCAGCAAAATCGCCTGCCGGAAGCCGAGGGGTTGTTCACACAGGCGCTGCAAGCGCGCACGGAAATCCTGGGCACCGCCGACCCGAAGACCCTGGAAAGCACGAACAACCTGGCGGCGCTCCGGGACAAGCAAGACCGCTGGCCCGAGGCCAAGGAACTCTACGAGCAAGTCCTGGCCGCGCGCCGGCGGGTGTTCGGGGCCGGCCACCAGGACACGCTCGTGGCGTTGAACAACCTCGCGGAATTGCTCGACCGGCGCGATCCGTCGGCCGTCGCCGCACCGATGTTCCGGGAGTGCATCGACGGACTCCGCCGGGCCGTCGGTCCGGACCACCCGGACACGCTCAAGGCCCTGAACAACCTGGCCGTTCACCACTACCGCAAGAACGCCCTCGAGGCCGCCGAGCCGATCTTCAAGGACGTGCTGGCCGCCCACCGCAAGGTCTCCGGGACCGAACACGCCGACACGCTCCAGGCAATCAACAACCTCGCGGCCGTGCTGTACAAGCGCAAAAAGCTCGACGAAGCCGAGTCCATGTTTCGGGCCGCGTGGGAATTGCGCGCCCGGACGCTCGGCCCGGCGCACGGCGACACGCTCCAATCGGCGAACAACCTCGGCGTCGTGCTCCAGACGCAGCGCGACTTCCCGGCGGCGGAGGCGGTATACCGCGATACGGCGTCGGCTTGCCGCGATGTGCTTGGCCCCGACGACCCGGCGACCGTGAAGTACCAGGAGTTTCGCGCCGTGATGTTGATGGAGTTGTCCCGCTGGGACGACGCGGCCCCCGTGCTGACCCAGGTGGTTGCGGCACGCCAGAAAAAACCGGGCCCGCGGGCCGCCGAGACATTGCAGGCGATGGCCAATCTGGCGTGGCTGCTGCAACACGCAAACAAGCCCGACGACGCCGAGCGCACCCTGCGCGAAGTCCTGGCCGCGCGGGAGGCAGCGGAGCCGAAGAACCCTGCGACCCTCGTCGCCACGCAGGTGCAACTGGCGGAGCTTCTGGCCGGCCGCGGCAAGGCGGACGACGCCGCGGCGGTCCTGAAATCGGCCGAGGACGCCTGCGTCAAATTGCCGCCCGACCACTGGCTGCGCCTGGACGTGGAGGGCGTGCGCGGCGGCATCCTGCTGGCCCGCGAGAAGTTCGCCGAGGCGGAACCGTTCGTGCTCAACGCCCACGCGAGGCTGAAAGTCTCCGCCGCACCGCTTCAGCGGAAGTACGCAGCCCGCGAGCGGGCCATTCGGCTGTACGAAGCGACGGGCCGCAAGGACAAAGCCGACGAGTTGCGGGCTAACCCGCGCTGAGCCGCCCGAACCTCCGTTGTCGCACTGTACTGTGGGGCGACCTGGCCCCAGGACCAAACCGAAGATCCGAACACCGCCACCGACCCAGGAACCTGCCATGAACTCGCCTGTCACTCGTCGCTTGCGCTCCAGGATGTCCGCCGATCCGAATCGCCCCCCACACCGCCGGTTAGTACTCGAGTGTCTGGAGCAGCGCAACGCCCCGGCGGTGATCGCCTGGGACGGCGGTCCGGACGGCAACGGCACCCTCTGGCTCGACGCGGTCAACTGGGCCGGCGATGTGCTGCCCGGCGCGAACGACGACGCTACCATTGGCGCGACGGGAACGAACCCGGTCATTGAGTTGCGGGGCAGCACGAGCGTGCTTAGTGTGACGAACGCGCGAAACGTCCAGGTCGTCGCAAATAGCTCTGTCGGTTCCGTTACGCTCACGATCACCGCGGGTGGGACCAATAGCAGCCTGATCGAGCTGACCAGTACGGGCAGTGGCTTTGCCGCCATCCTGTCGGTCAGCGGCGGCACGCTGACCAACGCGGGCGGCGGCACCATTGCTTCGGCCGCCGGGGCCGGCGGCTTCCTTAACCTCGACGTGGCCGGCGGCGGCCAACTGGTCAACCAGGGCACGGTCGGTGCCCGAGGCGACGACCTGATCGTGAGCGCGTCGGGATCCGGGTCCATCGGCGGCCCCGGTACGTTCGTCGCGGACCCGGGCCGCACGCTCACGTTCAGCGGCACGCTGGCGAGTCTGTCCGGCAACCTCGGCGGGGCCGGCACGATCCGCTTCAACACCGGTGCCACCGCGACCCTGAGTGCCGGCGGCCTGACGGTCCTTTCGGGGGCGACGGCGGTCCTGTCCGGCAACACGATCAGCGGCCCCGGCACTCTCGCGCTGGCGTCCGGGGCCACGCTGGTCGCCGGGTCGGCGTCCACCGTGAACGCCCCGGTCGCCAACAACGGGACGATCCTGGTGCGCGGCACCCTCACGCTGGCCGGGGCCACGACGGCGGCCGCCGGGGCGGTGCTGCGGGTCGAGAACGACGGCAGCCTCGTCGGCTTGGCAAAGGCCACGGTGGCCGACTTCGCCAACGCCGGGCTGATCGAGGTGACCTCGGCCGTCGGGCCCCGCGATTCCTCCCTGGCGGTCAGCGGCGGTACCCTGACCAACGCCCACGGCGGCGTCATCGCCGCGGCCGCCGGCACCGGCGGCATCCGATACGTCGAAGTGGCCGGCGACGGCCAACTCGTCAACCAGGGCACCGTCACCGCCGCCAGCACCGACCTGATCGTGAGCGCGTCGGGGACGGCGTCGATCGGCGGCTCCGGCACGTTCGCCGTGGGCGCGGGCCGCACCCTGACGTTCGTCGGCATGCTGGCGAGCTTGTCCGGCAACCTCGCCGGGGCCGGCACGATTCAGTTCTCGATCCCGTCCGCGAGCCTGAGCGCCGCCGGCCTGACGGTCCTATCGGGCGCGACCGTAGTCTTGTCCGGGAACACGTTCAACGGCCCGGGCACCCTGACCGTGGCGGCCGGGGGTACGCTCGTCGCCGGGTCAACTTCCACGGTGAACGCCCCGGTCGTCAACAACGGGACGATCCTGGTGCGCGGCTTGCTGACGCTGGCCGGGGCCACGACGGCGGCCGCCGGGTCGGTGCTGCGGGTGGAGAACGACGGCGGCGTCACCAACAACGCCACGGCCGCGGTGGCCGGCGGCTTCGCCAACGCCGGACTGATCGAGCTGAGCGCGACGAACTCGAACCTCACTTCGACCCTGGCGGTCAGCGGCACGCTGACCAACGGCCCCGGCGGCACCATCGCCGCCGCCGCCGGGGCCAGCGGCTTCCGCAACATTGACGTCAGCGGCGGCGGCCAACTGGTCAACCAGGGCACCGTCGTCGCCGCCGGGAGCGACCTGTCCGTGTCCACGTCAGGGTCCGGGTCCATCGGCGGCCCCGGCACGTTGACAGCAGCCGCGGGCCGTACGGTGGCGTTCGGCGGCACGCTGGCGAGCCTGTCCGCCAACCTCGGCGGGGCCGGCACGATCCTCTTCCTCGCCGGTGTCACCGCGACCCTGAGTGCCGGCGGCCTGACGGTCCTGCCGGGGGCGACGGCGGTCCTGTCCATCAACACGATCAACGGCCCCGGCACGTTGACCGTGGCCGCGGGGGGCACGCTCGTTTGCGAGATCAACTGCACGGTCAACGCCCCGGTGGCGAACGGCGGGACGATTCTGGTGCGCAGCTTGCTGACGCTGGCCGGGGCCACGACGGCGGCCGACGGGGCGGTGCTGCGGGTCGAGAACAACGGCAGCGTCTTCAACGCTACGGTCACGGTGGCCGGCGGCTTCGTCAACGCCGGGCTGATCGAGCTGAGCGCGACGAACTTTGCGTCCACCCTGGCGGTCGCCGGCGGCGCTCTGACCAACGCCCCTGGCGGCACCATCGCCGCGGCCGCCGGCACCGGCGGCAACCGGTTCGTCGATGTGACCAGCGGCGGCCAACTCCTCAACCCGGGCACCATCATTGTGATCGAGACCGACCTGACGAACAATATCGCTACCGGCTTGACGGTCGTGAACACCGGTACGATTTTCGTCGCCCCCGGCCGGACCCTCAACCTCACCGGCGGCGGCACGATCACCGCCGGGGCCGCACCGTTCGTCAACGTGGCGACCATCCTTGTCGGGGCCGGCGTCACCTTCAACGCGGCGGCGGGCCTCACCAACGCCCCCGGCGCGACCCTCGGTGGCAGCGGCACCGTCTCTGGGGCCGTCGGCGGTCCTGGTACCGTCAGCCCCGGCTCCTCGCCCGGCAACATCACCGTCGTCGGCGGCATCACCCTCGGCGGCGAGTTGCTCATCGAGATCGAAGGTCCCGTGCGCGGCTCCGGTTTCGACACCATGACCGTCATGGGCGGCGTCAACCTCATCGGCCCATTGCGCCCCGGTGCCCCCTTCAACGCGCCGGTCGGTATGCAGTTCCTCATCATCGACAACGACGGTACCGACCCGGTTGTCGGCACCTTTGCCGGGCTGCCCGAGGGCGCGGCGGTGACGGCCAACGGCCAGACGTTCTCGGTCAGCTACGTCGGCGGCACCGGCAACGACGTAGTGCTGACGCGCACCAACGCCCCGCCCGCGCCGCCGCACGTGACGGGCGCGATCGTCAACGGCGGGGTCGCGCAGCGCTCGCGCGTCGCCAGCCTGGCGATTCGCTTCGATTCGGTGATGACCTTCGCTGGCGGCAACGTGGCCGCGGCGTTCGGCCTGTCGCGGATCGGCGGTGGCGCGGTCGGCGGCTTCACTGCCACCGCAGCAGTTGTGGGCGGCGTGACGGTAGTGACGCTGTCCAGTTTCACAGGGGCTGAGACGCAGTTCGGCTCGTTGGCCGACGGCCGCTTCAGCGTGCTGGTGCGGGCCAACCTGGTGTCGTCCGACGGCCGACCGCTCGACGGCAACGGCGATGGCACCGGCGGCGACGACTTCACGCTCGCCGGGACAACGGCCAACGGCCTTTTCCGCCTGTACGGCGACGTGAACGGCGATGGCGTCATCAACGCGGTAGACTTCGGCCAGTTCCGCGGGGCGTTCGGCACGTCCACGGGCCAGGTTGCCTACCGGGACTTTTTGGACTTCGACGGTGACGGCCAGATCAACGCCTTCGACTTCGCCCAGTTCCGCACCCGCTTCGGCAGCAGCGTGCCGTGAATGGAATCCCGCGAGACGAGCGTCGAAGGCTCGCCTTACGGGATTCCACGGGCAGTATCACAGTCGGATTCGTTGCATTCGTTGCATGCAACGAAATTGCGTTGCAGCACCTGTCTC
>CAZNSL010000375.1:0-6099 GCA_964574975.1 uncultured Alcaligenaceae bacterium
CGGGGGCGGCGGCGGCGGGAGCGGCGGCGGCGGAGCCGCGAACTGCCAACGCAGGCCGACCGTCACAGCCTGATGCTTGTAGTCGGCGTCGTAGTTCTGCGCGCGACCGGTGTTGGTCCCCGCGAACGACAGGTTCGGCACCGACAGGTAGCGGTAGCCAAGGTCAAAGGCGAGGCGTTCGCTGGCCTTGAAGCCGAGGCCGACCATGCCCTGGTAGGCGAACGACGTGTCGCTGTCGTCGAAGAACGCAGCCACGGTCTTCGGCGCGGCCGGACCGTCCGCGGCGTTCGCATCAATGCGGCCGGCGCCGACGCCGAGGCCGATATACGGTTGCACCGTACCGCCGCGGTTGAAGTCGAAGATGCCGTTCAGCATCGCGGTGTAGGCATGGACGTTGCCGCCCGTCTGCACCGACGGACCGGCTTCCAGGTCGTTGTAGCGATGGCCGAGTTCGCCTTCGAGACGGAACCCGTTGGCGAAGGCGTAGCCGACGCCCACGTCCTGCATCCAGTCTTGATCCAGGTTGATGTCGCCGCCGAAAGCCGGCGTCGCCAGCTTCGGCGTGACGTCCAGGCTGCCATCGAAATTGTAGCCGACGTCGGCCTTGCCGTACCATCCTTCCGTCGCGAACGCCGGGCTCGCGACCATGATCGCGGCCAGAGCTGTCGCGCCCTGCAGAACCTTCTTCATCAAGCTTCCCCTCAGTCTAAGTCCGCGAAGCGAACCGCTATTTCTGCCTCGATCCGCGCCATTCGGAACGCGGACGGGCCGCATTCACCATATTGCCTACAACGTTTTGCCGGGCAAGGCGACACTGTTTGTCCGCCTTGGCCCCTTCTGACGCAGCAGTGACGCCTCGAAGCCACAATCGTCGCAGTTCTCGGGCCACATCAATTGACGAATACTTAATCCACAGCCTCGCCCGGCAGGCGAAAAATTGCGGGCTGGCGGCCGCTGGCGCAACCGACAGCCCGCCATTCTCACCACTTGTAGCCGATCTTTCCATACACGTAGCGCCCATTGAACCCGAACGGCGAGAAGCTCGAGAACGACGTGGGGCCGTTGGGATTGACGTTGGTCGGCGTCATCGACGGGTATTCGTCCAGCAGGTCATTGGCGCCAAGGGCGAGGTCGAACTTGGCCACCTGGGCCCGGATCTCCCCGTCCAGGATCAGCGCCGGCGCCAGGTCATAGGTCAGGGCAAGATTGGACTGCGGCACAATCACCCGCCCATAATGGGTCGCCCGGAGCGTCGCCCCCAGCGGTCCCCGGGTCCAGTCAACCGCAAGTCCATACTTCTGCGCAGGCGTCCCCCGCTCGAACTCGAGGACCCGGTTCTGCGGGAAGAGCACGGGCGGCACCGGCAGGCCCGACAGCACCGTGGTGGTCGGGGTCCGGTTGATGTTGGTGTCGTTGATGTTGCCGGACACCGTGAACCCGAACTCGCCAATGTCGCCCGCGTCGGCGCTGTAACGGGCGACCAGGTCGAGGCCCTGGGTCGCCGAGTCGACCCCGTTGATGAAGAAGCGGGCCGCGCTCGCGGTCGGCGAAAGCGGACTGATCAGCGCGAAGATCGCCTGCTGCGTGGGCGTGCCGGTCGCACTGCCCTGGATGTTCTCCGAGAGCACGATGCGATCCGTGATCTCGATGCGGTAGGCGTCCACCGTCATCTCGAACCGGCCCGTGCGGAACACGCCGCCGAGGGAGTAGTTGACCGAGTTCTCCGGCTTCAGCGGCTGTGCGCCGAGCGCCGCGGCAAGCGCGGAGTCGGCCGGCACCGTCAGCACGTCCACCGGCACGCCGTTGATGAAGTTGGTGGCCGTGGAGCGGAACGCCTGCTGCTGCATCGACGGCGCCCGGAAGCCCGACGAAATGGCGCCGCGGAGCGCGAAGAAGTCGGTGAAGTCGTAGCGCGCCGAGATCTTGCCGTTCAGCGTGGAGCCGAAGTCGGAATAGTCCTCGTAGCGGGCCGCGATGCCGGTGATGAACTTCGGCGTCAGGTTGGCTTCGACTTCGGCATAGGCCGAGAGCGCGTCGCGGTCCTTGCTGCCGGCGTCCGTGGCCTGCAGGCCCGGGAAGCCCTGGGCGCCGCCGGCGCCGACAATGCCGGGAATGGCGATGCCGGTCGTCGGGTCGCGGGCGATGTCGTAGGACGACCGCTCGCCGGCCTCGATGCTGTACTCCTCGGACCGGTACTCAAGCCCGGCCGCCAGCGTCACCGGCGTTTCGGTATCGGCGCCAAAGGTGCGCGTCAGACCCAGGTTGGTGACCCACTGCTTGTATTCCAGCGCGCCGGAATAGAAGTTGCGCTGCGGCGTCTGGCCGAACAGCGGATTGCCCGCCGTCGTCTGCGCGCGCGCGATCGAAGCGTTCAGCGAGTCGACCGTGTGGTACTCGATGCGGTTGCCGCCGTAGGTCGTGCCGATGTCGACGTCCCACGAGCCCCACGTTCCGCGCACGCCGAGACCGCCGGAAATGTCCTCGATATGCGGCGCGATCTTGGGCAGGAAGCCGACCGGCGTGACCGCCGCCACGGTCTGCGCATCGTTGGCCACGCCGTTCGGCGCGCGCAGGCGCGGGTTGGCCGCCGAGTTGGCGTCGCGGTCCTGGTATCCGAACCAGCCATAGGTCTCCCATCCGGCCGCCCCGAGCGGCAGCCCGCCGTTCAGGTACGCGGTCCATTGGTCGACTTCCGGATCGCCGAACCGGCTGGTGATGAGCGATCCCGTCGGCGACGCCGCACCGGTGGTGATCCGCGGATCGCGGTCGCCGCGACTCGTGGGATCGCGCTTCAGGTATTCGCCCGACACGGTGAGGAAGCCGTCCGCGCCCAGCGGCAGACCGACCCAGCCCGAGGTCGTGGTCGTGAATCCGTCTTCCTCCGAGCGCGACTGCCGGGTGGTGTTCACATCCGTGAAGTACTGGCCGACCGTGACATTGACCGCCCCGCCTTCGCGGGCTTCGCGCAGGCGCAGGTTGATCACGCCGGCGATGGCGTCGGAGCCGTATTGCGCGGCCGCGCCGTCCCGCAGCACTTCGACAGAACTGATCGCCGCGGTGGGAATGGTGTTGAGGTCGACCGCCGCCGAGCCGCGTCCGACCGATCCGTTGATGTTCACGAGCGCCGAGGCGTGGCGGCGGTGCGAGTTGAGCAGCACCAGCGTCTGGTCGGGCGCCAGGCCGCGCAGGGTCGCCGGGCGCAGCGAGTCTGTGCCGTCGGTGATGGCCGGTCTCGGGAACGTGAAGGACGGCAACGAAACCGTCATCGCCTGGTTGAGCTCGGTGGAGCCCGCCTGTTCCAGCGCCTTGGAGTTGATCACGTCCACCGGCGCGACCGTGTCGAGCCGCGTACGCCCCTGCACACGTGTGCCGGTGACCACGATTTCGTCGTCCGCAGACGGCGCATCCTGGGCAAAACTCAGCGGCGCATTCGCCGCCCACATCGACAGGACGCCAAGACCGGCAAGAACCGCGCGTGTGGAAACCTTCATGTTCGCACTCCAGGACTTCTGACTCTCTCAACGCCCAATTGGGCGCGCATGACGGTCACCTTCCAGTCGAATTTGGTTAATGTGCTGATAACCTCGTCGCAGAATGTCACACTGTTGCGGGAGGGCCACGGCGACTGGCGGCGGCCTCGGGCGGAGCGGAGGTCACACCGGTTGCGCCGCGCGACCCGTCCGTTCAGATGTGGCGGACAGGAGTATCCCCATGGCCCAAACCAGCGCTCAGGAAGCCTTCTCGGGAACCAAGGCCGTCGAAGAACGGCACCGCTTCGACGAGGGCGCGCTGGACGCTTGGATGAAGGCCAATGTCGAGGGCTACGCCGGCCCCCTTGAGGTGCGCCAGTTCAAGGGCGGCCAGTCGAACCCGACCTACCAGCTGGTCACGCTGGGACGACGCTACGTCCTGCGCCGCAAGCCTCCGGGCAAGCTCCTGCCCTCAGCCCATGCCGTGGACCGCGAGTTTCGCGTCATCTCTGCGCTTTATCCCACCGGGTTCCCGGTCGCGCGGCCGTTTGGCCTGTGCACCGACGACTCCGTCATCGGCACCTGGTTCTACGTCATGGACATGGTGGAAGGCCGCATCATCTGGGACGGCTCGATGCCGGAATCGACGCCGGGGGAGCGGGGGGCGGTATATGCGGCGAAGATCGCAACACTCGCAAAACTGCACATGACCGATGTCGCCGGGGTCGGGCTTTCGGACTGTTCAATGAGGAGTTGTATATCCGCCAGGTCGACCGCTGGACCAAACAGTATGTCGCGTCCGTCACGCAGGACATTCCGGCGATGGACAAGCTCATGGAATGGCTGCCCCGGACGCTGCCGGACGACGACCAGACCTCCATCGTCCACGGCGACTATCGCCTCGACAACATGATCGTGCACCCGAGCGAGCCGCGGGTCATCGCCGTGCTCGACTGGGAATTGTCCACGCTGGGCAATCCGCTCGCGGACTTCTCCTACCTCCTGATGAACTGGGTCTCGCCCGAGGGCGGCGGGCGCAGCGGGCTGGCGGGTCTCGACCTTGCGGCCCTCGGCATCCCCTCGCTGGAGGAGGCGGTGGCCCAGTACTGCGCGCTCACCGGCCGCGCCGGCCTGCCGGACCTGCAATGGTATTTCGCCTACAACGCCTTCCGGCTCGCGGCGATCTGCCAGGGCATCGCCGGCCGGGTGCGCGACGGCACGGCGGCGAGCCCGCAGGCGATGCAGATGGGCGCGCGCGTGCCGCTCCTTGCCGCCGGCGCGGAGGCGTTTGCGAAACGGGCGGGCATGGCGTGAGGCACGCGCGGCCGGAGGATCTCGACCGGATCGAGGAGCTTCTCGCCGCGCTGCGCGCACTGCCGCTCAACGAACGGGGCCGCGGGCTCTTTTGCCGCAAGGGCCGCGCCTTCCTGCACTTCCACGAACACGACGGCGCCCTCTTTGCCGATCTGCGCGGCGATGACGGCTTCGACCGGTTGGAAGTGACCTCGCGCGCCCAGCAGCGCGCCCTGCTTGCACATGCCCGCGCCCGCGCGGGCCAGACCTAGACCCGGTGGCCGTTCACCAGCCGCAGGAATTCCTCCCGCGTGCGCGGATCGTCGCGAATGACGCCCAGCAGGCGGCTCGTCGTCAGCTTTGAGCCCGGCGTGTTGACGCCCCGCAGCGTCATGCAGCTGTGTTCGGCCTCGATCACCACGCCCACGCCCTGCGGGCGCAGGATGTCCTGGATGGCCCCGGCGATCTCGGCCGAGAGCTTTTCCTGGATCTGCAGGCGGCGGGCAAAACCGTTGACCACCCTCGCCAGCTTGGAGATGCCCACGACCCGGTCGCTCGGCAGATAGCCGACATGGGCGACGCCCACGACCGGCAGCATGTGGTGCTCGCAGAACGAAACGACGCGGATGTGCGACAGCACGATCAGTTCGTCGTACCCGCCAACTTCCTCGAAGGTGCGGGCCAGATATTCGCGCGGATCGCTTTCATAGCCGCCGAAGAGTTCGCGATAGCTTCGCGCCACGCGGGCCGGCGTGTCGAGGAGGCCTTCCCGGTCCGGATCGTCGCCCGCCCATTCGATGAGCGTGCGCACGGCCGCCTCCGCGTCCGCCTGCGTCGGGCCCTTGCCCTTGGTCATGTCGCGCCTCCGCCGCGGCATACGCACGGCGGCCCGCACCGGTTTACCCCGGCTACTCAGCGGCCACCTTCGCGGCGGACGCCGCCTCAAGACGCTTCACGAGCGCCTCGTACTGGCGGTTCAGCTCGGCCGGCAGGCGATCGCCAAACGCGGCGTAGTGGGCGGGGATGAGGCTGGCCTCCTCGGCCCAGACGTCCGCGTCGACATCGAGCAGGAGGTGCATCTGCGCTTCGCTGAGCGTGAGCCCGGCCACGTCCAGCGCGCCCGGCGCGGGCACGCGCCCGATCGGGGTGTCGACCGCTTCGCCGCGGTTCTCAAGGCGCTCGACAATCCACTTCAGCACGCGGCTGTTGTCGCCGAAGCCCGGCCACACGAACTTGCCGCGCTCGTCCTTGCGGAACCAGTTGACGAAATAGACCTTCGGCAGCCGTCCGGCGTCGCCCGACGCGCCCATCTTCAGCCAGTGGGCGAAGTAGTCGC
>CAZNSL010000376.1:0-4211 GCA_964574975.1 uncultured Alcaligenaceae bacterium
ATTGTGGAAATGCTCGCGGAGTTCAGCGGCGCGCCAGGGCTGCAGTTCCCGGTGCAAATCCGCGAAATCGCCCAGCGCGCGGACCCCACAACGCAAACCTTCCGCGTCCGCGCCACCATGAAGGCTCCACAGGACGTGAACCTGCTCCCAGGTATGTCCGCCACGGTGGCCATGACCTATCGCCGCGCCAGCATTCTCGGCAACCGCATTCTCGTGCCGATTTCCGCCGTCTACAAAGATAGTTCGGGCGAACAGGTCGTATGGGTCGTTGGCTCGGATCAAACCGTCGCGCGCCGACCGGTGAAACTCGGTGACGCGACGGGCGGCCGGATTGAAATTGTCGATGGTCTGCAGCCGGGCGACCGCATCGCCGTCGCCGGAGTGAGATTTCTGCACCAGGGGATGAAGGTGCGAGACCTGGGCGACGCACTCGGAGGCGGCCGACCGTGAATCCTGGAGTCCTGTCCGTCCGCAACAACCGCGTTGTCTTCGTGGCGATGGTCCTCGCCGTCGTCGGCGGTGTCGTCGCATACCGGAACATCGGTCGACTCGAAGACCCGGAATTTACGATCAAGGAAGCGCTGGTCATCACGCCGTATCCCGGAGCCAGCGCCGAAGAGGTGGCCCAGGAAGTCACCAATCCGATCGAAAACGCCTGCCAGCAACTCGGGCAACTCGACTACGTCGAGTCGGAGTCGTCGCGTGGCCGGTCGGTGGTCTCCGTCAACATCAAGGACCGTTACGACAAGCACCGCATCCCGCAGGTCTGGGACGAACTGCGCCGCAAGATTGCCGACGTGCAGGCGCAACTGCCGCCCTCGGTTCGCGGCCGGTCGATGGTCGTGGACGATTTCGGCGACGTGTACGGTATCTTCCTGGCCGTCTCCGGCGACGGCTACTCATTCCCAGAGTTGCGTCGCTACGTCGAGTTTCTACGCCGCGAGTTGTTGCAGGTGCCGGGCGTCAAGGCCGTCGAACTGTTTAGCGAACAGCAGGAGGTGGTCTTCCTCGAAATCTCGCGGCAGCGGTTGGCGCAACTCGGCATCAACGAGGAGCAAATCTACGCCAAGCTCCAGGAGCGGAACATCGCCGCCGACGGCGGACGCGTGCGCGTCGGCGACCAGCACGTCCCGCTCGATCCGAAAGGCGAGTTCAGCTCAGCCGACGACATGCTCGGTCTGGTGATCGGATCGGACCGGACGGGCCGACAAATCTTCCTGCGCGACATCGCGACGCTGGAGCGCGGCGACCAGGACCCGCCACGGCGGCTACTCCGCTACGACGGCAAACCGGCCATCGGTCTGGGCATCTCGACGGTGCAGGGCGGTAACGTCGTGACCATGGGCGACGGCGTCCGGCACAAACTCGACGAACTCAAAGGCAACCAGCCGGTCGGCATCGAGATCGGCGAAATCAACTTCCAGCCCAAGGCCGTCACCGAGTCCACGAACGAATTCATCTTCAACCTGTTCAAGGCAGTCAGCATCGTCATCGTGGTCCTGCTGTTCGCGATGGGATGGCGCACAGGGCTGATCATCGGAGCGGTGCTGTTCCTCACGATCATGGCGACGTTTTTCGTCATGTTCTTCCAGGGCGACATCCTGATGGAGCGCATCTCGTTGGGCGCGCTCATCATCGCCCTGTGCATGCTGACGGACAACGCCATCATCGTCATCGAAGGGATTAAGGTCGGCATCGAGGCCGGCCGGGACAAGCTTGAGGTGGTCCGCGAAGTGGTCGCGGAGAACCAGTGGCCGCTCTTCGGGGCGACGGCCATCGGCGTTATCGCGTTCGCGGCCATCGGCCTGTCGGACGATTCGACCGGCGAGTACTGCCGGTCGCTGTTCCTGGTAATTCTGATCGCGTTGACCCTCAGTTGGATCTCGTCGATCACCGCGACGCCACTGTTGAGTTACCTCTTCTTCAAACCGAAAGCCGGCGGGAGTGCGGAGAGCGGAAACGCGTACGATAGCCTGCCGTTCCGCATCTATCGGGGACTTCTCACGCTGGCCCTACGCTTCCGCTGGGCGGTGGTCGTGCTTTGCGCCGGGGCTTTCGTCGCGGCGATCTACGGCTTCGGCTCGGTCAAGCAGAGCTTCTTCCCGCCCGCGACTCGGCCGCAGTTCATGGTGGACGTTTTCCTGCCGGCCAGCACGCATATTCGCCAGACGGAGGCGTTTGCAGGCGAAGTCCAGCGCTACATACAGGCCCAGCCTGGCGTGACGCACGTAACGTCGTTCATCGGCGGCGGCGGCCTGCGCTTCATGCTCGTGTATTCGCCGGAGGGGGAGAACCGGGCCTTCGTTCAGTTCCTCGTCGATGTCGACGATTGGCGCACGATCGCCGGGCTGATCCAGCAGATTCAGCAACATCTCGACGAGGAGCATCCCAACGCCAACGCCATCGCCAAACCGTTCCTCCTCGGCCCGGGGGCAGGGGGGCGAGTGCAGGCGCGTTTCCGCGGCCCCGATTCCGCGAAACTGCGCGAACTGGGCGACCGCGCGATCCAAATCCTCAACGCCGACGGCGGCGCAAAGTGCGTGCGCAGCGACTGGCGCGAACAGATCAAGGTGATCCGCCCGGATATTCTCGAACTCCAGGCCCGCCGCAACGGCATTACGCGAGTCGAGGTGGCCCAGGCCTTGGAGACCAGCTTCGAAGGCCGCGTGGTCGGCGCCTTCCGCGAGCCGGGCAACGCCAGTACCGGCGTCTTCGCGCAAGAGACCCGCCTCTTGCCGATCGTCGCCCGCCCGCCGCTCGCCGAGCGCGAGGACGTTCACACGATTAACAGCCTGCAAATCTGGAGTCCGGTCGCCGGGCGGATGATCCCGTTCAACCAGGTGTCGTCCGGCACCGCGGTCGTCTGGGAAGACCCGGTCGTGATGCGCCGCGACCGCGTACCGACTCTGACCGTCCACGCCGACCCACGGGTTGGCCTGCCCAGCCAGCTCTTCAATCGCGTACGGAAAGGGATCGAGCAAATCGAGTTGCCCGAGGGCTACACGCTCGAATGGGGCGGCGAACACGAGGATTCTGGCCAGGCCCGCGCCGCTTTGGCCGAACCCCTTCCCTACGTCCTGGCGCTTATGGTGTTCATCGTCGTCTGCCTCTTCAATTCGTTCCGCACCACGCTCCTGATCTGGTTGATCATGCCGCTGGTGATCATCGCCGTGACGGCAGGCTTGCTGCTCACCGGCAAGCCGTTCGGCTTCCTGGCCTTGCTCGGCGTCCTCGCCTTGGGCGGCGAACTCATCAAGGCACAGATCGTCGTCTTGAGTAAGGTCCAATCCGAATTGGGGAAGGGGAAGTCGCCCTACCAGGCGCTCCTCGATGGGGGCACTGCCAAGGTGCGGCCGGTGTGTATGGTCGTCATCACGACCGTGCTGGGGATGATACCGCTGGTAGCGGATCCGTTTTTCGACGCGATGGCCGTGTGCATCATGTTCGGCTTATCGTTCGCGGCATTCCTATCCTTGATCGTGACGCCGGTGCTGTACGCCATCTTCTACAACGTCCGCGAAGAAGCGGCCGGGGCGTAGGCGAGGTGCGTCCTGGGAGGTTCGGAGACGCAACCGATGGTGACCCCAACGCGAACCGGCGCGGCCGACATGCCCTTCGTTTCGACCGGCCGGATGCCGTCGACCGAGTTGGTAACGGCGCTGGTGGCGGAGGCGCACGAGCGCTTCAAGTCGAACGCGGATGGGCAGAATTCGCAAGTCTACCCGGCCCTCGCGCGGGTGCCCAGCCATCTTTTCGGCATCTGCGTCGTCGGGTCCACCGGCAACGTCGTCGCGGCGGGAGACGCGGACCACGAGTTCGCGGTCATGAGCGTCTCGAAGCCGTTCGTCATGGCGCTCGTGTGCGAGTTGCTCGGGCCGGAACAGGTCCGCGAGAAGATCGGTGTCAATGCTACCGGTCGGGCGTTCAACTCGGTTGAAGGCGTCGAACGCGGCGACGATGGCCGGACGAACCCGATGGTTAACTCGGGCGCGATCGCGACGACGAGCCTCGTGCCTGGGGTGAACCTCGCGGAAAAGTGGCGGTTCATTCTCGACGGCCTGTCGC
The DNA here is from genome assembly GCA_964574975.1 of uncultured Alcaligenaceae bacterium. Classification (GTDB taxonomy): domain Bacteria; phylum Planctomycetota; class Planctomycetia; order Gemmatales; family Gemmataceae; genus JAXMAS01. The sequence continues at coordinate 4,066 of CAZNSL010000376.1, forward strand.
GGTTCGCCGGCCGTTCGCTATCGCTCAACGAAGAAGTCTACGTCTCGGCATCGCAGACGAACTACCGCAACCAGAGCCTCGCTCGGATGCTCCAGAGCTACGGTAGCGTCTACAAGGACCCGGGCGAAGAGGTCGACCATTACACA
>CAZNSL010000376.1:4221-6097 GCA_964574975.1 uncultured Alcaligenaceae bacterium
CAGTGTTCGCTCAATGTCAGCGCGAAAGACCTGGCGGTGATGGGGGCCACACTGGCCGATGGTGGCGTGAATCCGCTGACGAAGGAACGGGTAGTTGACCCGACGGTATGCCACTACGCGCTGGCCGTCATGACGACGGCGGGGTTGTACGAGACCTCGGGCGATTGGCTGTACGATATTGGCTTACCGGGCAAGAGCGGGATCGGCGGCGGCATCGTCACCGTTTCGCCCGGCAAGGGTGGCCTCGGGACGTTTGCCCCGCAACTCGACAGGGCCGGCAACAGCGTCAAAGGGCAACTCGTCGCAAAGTTCTTATCGCAGCGCCTGGGTATGGACCTGTTCGTCTCGAAGCCCGTGGATTGAAAGGATTGACCTCATGGCTCCGGCGAGCGAGGCTCCACGGACCGTCTTTCAGAAGCTGTTAGACCTGATCGAGCGGGCCGGGAACAAGGTTCCGCACCCGGCCGTACTCTTCTTCCTCCTGATCGTCCTCGCAATCGCGGCATCCCACCTGTTGCAATGGCTTGGGGTCGGCGTTTCTTACGAGCGAATCGACCCTGTGACGCACAAGACGGAAGTCGTCACCACGTCCGTGCGGAGTCTGCTGTCGGCTGACGGGATTCGCTTCATCTTCACGACCGTGGTTTCGAATTTCATCAACTTCGGGCCGGTCGGGATCATCGTGGTCGCCATGATCGGTGTCGGTCTGGCCGAGCGTTCCGGGTTGATCGGAGCCTTGATCCGCAAGATCGTCCTCGTCGCGCCGCGCGAGGCCATGACCGCGATCATCGTGGCGCTCGGCGTGTTGTCGAGTATCGCCTCCGACGCGGGGTACCTGGTGTTGATCCCCCTGGGCGCGGTTGCGTTTCACAGCATGGGCCGGCACCCGCTGGTCGGTCTGGCCGCCGCGTTTGCTGGGGTGGCGGCCGCGTTCGGCGCAAACGTTCTCGTCAAGCCCATCGACGGCATCCTCGCGGAAATGACCAACGACGCGGCCCATATCGTCGACCCCGCCACGTCGATCGCGTTGACGGCGAACTTTTACTTCGGCATTGCGTCGAGCATCGTACTCGTCATCGTCTGCACGGTCGTTACCGATTGGATCGTCGAGCCGCGGCTCGGCACGTACCAGGGGGAATCCCCGGTTGAGGAAGGTCAAGGGTTGTCCGCGGCCGAGTCGCGCGGACTGGCGTATGCGGCGCTGGCACTATTGGGCACACTCCTCGTGCTCGGCCTGTTGACGCTGCCGCAGGGGGCACCGCTGCGAAGCCCGGAGAACGGTGAGATCATCGGCGATTCGCCGTTCATGGCGAGCCTGGTGTTTCTCATCATGGTCGTGTTTGGGGCGACCGGAATTGCCTACGGCATTGGAGCCGGGACGATCGCGACCATCGACGCGGGCATCGACGCAGTGACGAAGACGCTCGCCGAGTTGGCCCCGCTGTTGTTTCTATTCTTCGTCATCAGCCAGTTCGTCGCCTACTTCAACTTCAGCAACATGGGCACGGTCCTGGCGGTCAAACTGGCCAACGTCCTCAAGGAGGCAAACCTCGGTGGCGCGACGCTTCTGTTGGGCTTCATCGCCATCGGGATCCTGCTGAGCATCCCCGTCCCCAACATCCTGCCGAAGTGGGCGATCATGGCTCCCGTCTTCGTGCCGCTGTTCATGAAGTTGGGGATCGCGCCCGATGTCGTACTGGCGGCCTACCGCGTGAGCGACTCGCCGCCGAACGTCATCAACCCGTTGCTGCCGCACTTCGCACTGGTGGTCGGTTTCGCACAACGGTGGCAGCCGAGCGCGGGCGTCGGCACTATCGTGGCGATGATGCTGCCGTACACGGTAGCGACCTTTATCGCTTGGACGCTCCTCTTCTTC
>CAZNSL010000377.1:0-6090 GCA_964574975.1 uncultured Alcaligenaceae bacterium
ACCATCCAGCCGTAGCGGGCAACCAGGGTCGGGTCGAGATCGATGTCCTGCACGGATAGTCGGAAGCCATAACGTCGTTGAGACTTCCGTAGAACAGCCGAGGACTTGTCGCACAGCGGGCACGCGGCCCGCGTGTACATCGTCAACTCCAAGTCCGGCAAGCGCGACCGTCGTCGCCACCAACCAAACATGCCCCTCACCCTCCAGCAAAGACGGTTTCTGTCGGCAGCGCCACCGCCTACAATGGTATGGAGGGATGGTGATCGACCTCCCGCGCGATCGACGCGCGGACCGCCCGGCTTGGGACATCAAGGATTGCTCCATGGCTTCGCGTCCGAATTCCCGCCCGTCGAACTCGAAGAAGCGCCCAACGCCCGCGATACCGGGTAGCCTGATACTCATCCTCATCGCCGTGGCGATGGTGGTTGCACTGTACATTCCGACGTTCTCTGCTCCGCGAACTATCGATTACTCGCAGTTTCGCGCGCTCTTGGAAGCGCAGCAGATCAAAAAGGCGGTCTATTCCGGCAAAGACCGACTCGCCGGCGAGGTCGTGGACGCGACCAAGGAGCCGGCTCGGTCGATGAACCTCGTCAATGGACGCTTCCAGGTTGCCCTACCGCCGGCGAACGATCGCCAGCCGCTGACCGACGAGATTCTCGCACGCAACCCGCAGGCGTCCGTGTCTACTGAGGAGGAACACGGTGCATGGGTTGGGCAATTGATGACGCTCCTCATCATGTCGGCGATCTTTCTGGGCATCCTGTTCCTGTTCGTACTGCCGCGCTTCCGCGACCCGCTCGGCGGTAACTTCCTAAACAGTTACATCAAAAGTCCCGCCCGCCGTTACGAACGAACGAAGGGACGCACCACGTTCGAGGACGTGGCCGATATGGAGAGCGCCAAGCGCGAGTTGCAAGAAGTCGTCGATTTCCTGCGCAGTCCCGACAGGTTCACCCGCCTTGGCGCGCAGGTGCCCAAGGGCGTGTTGCTCGTCGGGCCGCCGGGCACGGGCAAGACGCTCTTGGCGCGCGCCGTCGCCGGCGAGGCGAACGTACCGTTCTTCTCGATCAACGGTAGCGAATTCATTCAGATGTTCGTCGGCGTCGGCGCGAGCCGCGTCCGGGACATGTTCAAAACGGCGAAAGAAAGCTCGCCCTGCCTGCTGTTCATCGACGAGATCGATGCTGTGGGCCGGATGCGTGGGGCCGGCCTCGGAGGCGGCTCGGACGAGCGCGAGCAGACCCTGAACCAGATCCTCAGCGAGATGGATGGCTTTCAGCCGAGCGAAGCCGTCATCGTCGTCGCGGCGACCAACCGGCCGGATGTACTCGACTCCGCGCTCCTGCGACCGGGACGCTTCGACCGCCACGTTACCGTCGACCGCCCGACGAAGAAGGGTCGGCTCGAAATCTTGAAGGTCCACACGCGCAACAAACCACTCGCCGACGACGTGGACCTCGAGGCGATCGCCCGCAAGATGACCGGCATGACTGGAGCGGATCTGCGCAACCTCGCCAACGAAGCGGCGCTCTTGGCCACGCGCGACTAAAAGAACAAGATCGACCGCGGCGACTTCGAGCGCGCTGCCGACCGCGTCTTGATGGGGCCGAAACGCGAAGAAGTCCTAACCGAAGAAGGAAAGCGCAAAATTGCCAACCACGAGGCCGGCCACGCCGTCGTCGGCTGGTTCGAGGAACACGCCGATCCGCCGTCGCGGGTGACCATCGTACCCCGCGGCCGGGCACTCGGCGTCACGTTCACGCCACCTGACGAGGAGCGCTACCATTACGGCCTCGACTACTGGCGGGCGACGCTCGCGGGGATGATGGGCGGCCGGGCAGCCGACCGCCTCGTGTACGGTCAGCCGTTCTCCGGCCACGAGAACGATTTGAAGCAAGCGACCCGCTTCGCCCGGTACATGGTCACGCACTGGGGCATGAGCGATCGGATTGGGCCGATGTCGTTTCGCATCGGTGAGGAACACGTTTTCCTCGGCAAGGAGATCCAGGAACAGCGCGACTTCAGCGAGGGTACCGCCAAAATGATCGACGAGGAGGTGCAAGCGATTCTGCGCGAGGCCGACGAGCGTGCGTTCGACATCCTCTCGCGGCACCGAGCCGAACTCGAGCGACTGGTCGATGCACTCCTGGAAAAAGAAGAACTCGACCGGAAGGATTTGGAGGAAGTTTTCGGCGTGCCGCCAGCCGCCGATGCCGACGGCGAGCCAGAACCGCACGAGTTGCCACCGGCGACCGTTGCACCGCTGCCCGGCGTCGCGTGACGGTGCCGGTCACGGCTCCAGTGGCACCCACTCCGGCACATCGAAGCGGGCGTGCGGCGAGGAGGCCGGTTGCGGGGCTGTTTCCTGATAGGCGAGCCGGCTGAGCTTCAGTAGTTGTTCCAACTCGGTCGTCGAAAGCGGCCGGGAGACGCGGCAGAACGTCAACTCGGTTGGCGAATTGGTCGACACGAGTTCCAGCGTCGGGATGGCCGACTGAGCGACCTCGCCGATGGCTCGACCGTCTTCACTGTCGGGAATCAGCAATAGCGATAGGTTTCGTTCGATTGCTGACGAACCCGTGCCGGGTGTCGCGGCGGCGTGCAGCTTGCAAAACTCCTCACATAGTCTGTCCGAACTGCGCGAAGAAAACTCGGCCTGAGCCACGTCGGTGATCGGCAGGATCGCGCCGAGGTAGTTAGCCGTCTCGTCGAGAAGCGGTCGGCCCAGGTACTTCAACAGATTCGTGTTGCCCGTACAGGCACCGAGGAGGTTACCAAGTGGTTTCAAGACGCGTTCGTGCAGGTATTTGTCGAGTTCGAGCCAGTGGTCGACGGTTAGCCCGGCGATGAACTGCCCCGCCGACGTTTCGAGATCGGACTCACCGCCCGGTAGGACAATGTCAACTGTTTCGCTGCCCTGGACCGCGGACCAGAAGGCGTCGTACGAAGGTGGCGGCGAATCGTCGGCTCTTGAGCCGTTGTGTCCGATCGAGTCATCGTCTGTTGCGTAGGCCGCCAAGAGTTGCTGGAGTGCCTTGAGTCGCTGCCGCGCAAAGTTTAGCTCCTGCACGCGGTCCTCCAGACGGCCGCGCAATGCTTTCAGGAAGACCAGCACGTTTTCGATGATGTCTTGCCGAACGCGCATCCGGGCGAATTCACGGAGTTGCGTGTGGAAATGCCGCAGCGATCGCTGCGAAGCGCCGAACAACTTGAACCCACCGGTCCCACAGGCCTGTTGCGCGGCTACCAAACCGTCGCGAGTCGCGAGCGTTCCCTGGAAGTGTTGCACGATCGCCGCATGCTGTTCCGCAGCCGCAGCATCGACGAGGTCGATTAGCTTACGCAGGGCGGCCTCGCCATTGGCCAGTCGAGCGCCCGGTTCGCGCAAGACCTTGTGAACTTGAGCGGTGAGTTTCTCGTCCCACTCCTCGCTGAGTTTGGCCGCGGCAGTCATCAACTGGCGGTAGAACCGACTCTTCTTCCAGGTCGATTCTGGATCGAACCCAGTGCCCGGACCTGCCCACTCGCGGACCCTCTCCAGCGCCTGGCCTGACCAGACGGCGATTTCCTCTGCCCCGGCCCCCATGACCTCGAGGCCCTGGAGGAAGCGCTCCGTTGCTTCGGTCGGAGTGCCGTCACCGGGTGTCACGGACAATCGTTCGAGGTCGACCGCGAGCCGCTCCGGCTTCAGCCCGTCGTCGGCGAACGCACGGTTCGCTCGGGCGTGGGCCTCGGCACTGCAATTGCCCGGGCCGGCGTCGCGCCAGACTCCAACGAGTTTTTCACATGCGTGTCGCGCGGCCACGCGCAGCAGCAAGCCGCGCGGATACCACGTCGTCGATGTGCCGAAACCCCGAAACGGCGTAACCTGTTCGGCGGCGGTATCGGCTGCATCTCGTTCCAGGCGGTCGCCCAGTGGCGTCGCGACGGCGTTCGCGATCAGCGTTGCCGTGGCTGCCAGGCACTCGCGATAGGCCAGACGCGTCCGGTCGCGCCGCAGCGCGAGTGTAACGCGGTCGAACGGCGGTCGCGCGTCGGCCATCTGGTCGCCGTCGGGGTTGTACTGGGCGACGAACGACGCATCGGGGCTGGCGTAGTGGTTGAGTTCGGTGAGCGTCGCGTACAGATTGGCCTGCTCGACCGACGGCGTTGCCGGATCGTACGGCGAGCCACAATAGACGAGTGCCTCGGTGGTGGCGTGCGGGTAGGCGAGTTGGTCGAGTAGGCGGCGCAGTCCAAAGCCGAGGTCGGCCAGCATCCCGCTCATGCCGTCGGCAGCTCCGGCTAGTACCACGACGACTGGGCTGGCCTCGCCGGCGGGCAGGCCGACGGTTTCTGCCGAAAGCGCTAACGTGTCGGGATGGGCCACTTGCATGAGGTCGCGCCGTATCCGCGCCTGGAGTCGCAAGAAGCTGTCGACGAACGCCAGCCGACCTAGCGCCCGCTTGTCGAGCGGTTGGAGCGACCGCGGCATACTGTAGAGCTTTTCGAGGGGCAGCCATTCCTTGAGGTGGTCGAGCATGCGATTCCGGTAGTTCCCGACCGGCTGGAGCGGCAATTGAAACACCTCGGACTGACTGAGCACCACCTCAGACGTTCCGGCCGAAGCTTTTTGAGCCGCGTCCGGGTCCGAATCGAGGTACAAGTACCGCAGGCAGGGCAGAAGCGAGAGGTCGCTGAAGCGGTCCAGAAGTCGTGTCCGCAACTCCAGCAGCGCATGCCGCCCGAACGCACCGACACCAACGTACAGCGTCGGCCGTAGGATACCGTCGCGCCGCCGTGGCGCAACGCGGATGCGGACATCCGGTACTGCGCGGGGCGGAGTTGGCGTGATGAGGTCGGTAGACGCACGCGCGATCCGAAATGCATCCTTGAGGTCGGCCGTCGGTGGCGGCTCGGTGAGGTCCAACACAGCGTCCGGCCGAACCGGTGATGGTCCGTGCAAGCCGAGATCGACATCGTCGGACAGGTCGATCACCGATGCCGAAGTCGTCGACAATGCCAATGCGCGGACGAAGGACAGGCAGTTCGGGAATCGCTTGTCCGGCTCCTTGTCCAGCGCCCGTGCCACGGCCGCCCGATCGCCCGGCGGCAGACCGTCGAGGTTGGGCGGCTCGGTCATGTGCTGGAGGGCGATCTGACGGAAGTTCTTCCCATTGAACGGCCGTTTGCCCGTCAGCAACTCGACGTAGAGGATGCCGAGGCTGTACTGGTCGCAGTGCCGGTTGATGCGGCCACTGAATGTCTCCGGGGCCGCGTAGATTGGCGTCACGCCGGCCATCACGCCCGCCGAGCTGGGCCGCTCGATGTTCTTGACCAGGCCGAAGTCGGCGACCTTGACGTGGTTGGCGACGTAGAACAGGTTGCGCGGCTTGACATCGAGGTGCAGCAGTTTGTGGGACTCGATCATGAAGTCGAGCCCCTCGGCCGCGTCGGTCAGGTAGCGGATCAGGTCGGAACGAGGGATACCGGGGCGACCTTGTTGCTGCCACTCGACGAAGATGTCGTGGAGGCTCTTATCGCACTTCTCCATCACGATGAGGAGTTCGCCATCGACCTCCTCGATTCGGTCCATCGAGACGACGAATGGGTGCCGCACCTCGACGACCTTTTTGAGGGCGTTTTTCTCCTGCTCGGCACGGGCAGCGTCTGCGTCTTCAGCGTTGAGATTTCCGTAGACGAACTTAATCGCCTTCATGATGCCGCCGGGCGCGCGGCAACTCCACACCTCTCCGAACCCACCCGACCCGAGCGGCTCGATGAGGAAGTAGCCCGGCAACGGTTCGGCGTCGGGCTCACGCAGCCAGCTCATGAGGGGTCTCGTGCGCGGTGGACATGGACGGCGATCGATCGACGACCGAACGCAGTGCCATCGGGAGTTCTGGCGGTCGCACAATTCTAAGGTGATATTTTGGGGTTGTCCAATCGCAATCGCGACTACCGTTTGCTTCGCCGTCAAGGGCGCGACATCGTCGTCCACCGTCGAGTCGGCCGCATAACCCCGAGATCGTGCGTAAGCCCCCTGGACCATGCGGTTCGCCGGACCGTAACCCGGCGCGCCGTCTCGGCTGCATACCATCGCTTTCC
>CAZNSL010000378.1:0-6045 GCA_964574975.1 uncultured Alcaligenaceae bacterium
TCCAGGCGATGGCCTCGTCGGTCATGTCGGCGGTGAAGTGGTAGCCCTGCTCGGGAGACTTCGGCTGCGGCACCCACGTCGTGTTCCGGTAGATGACCGGGTAGAATTGGTGCGTCTCGCCCTGGTTGAAGCCGTAGAAGTAGTCGAAGCCTAGCCCCGTGGGCCAGCGATCGAACGGCCCGGCCGGGCTGATCGACGGCTCGGGCGTGTTGTGCCACTTCCCGAACATGCCGGTGGCGTAGCCGTTGCCGCGCAGGGTCTCGGCAACGACGGCGGTGTTTCGCGGGACGATGCCGGTGTAGCCGGGGAAGCCGGTGCCCATCTCGATGATGACGCCAGTGCCGACGCTGTGGTGGTTCCGACCGGTCAACAGCGCCGCCCACGTGGGGCTGCACAGCGCGGTCGTGTGGAAGCGGTTGAATTTCAACCCATTGTTGGCGAGCGCCTGCTGCCTTCCGGCGTCTGCAGCGGATGGGGCGGCGTTACTTGGCGGCGAACTCCGGGCGCGCGTACGACTCCAGGAATCCGCATGCCGAACAGCGAAAGACCCCCACCGGAACGCACTTGTCCGACGGAACTTTCTTGACCTGCCGGAACAACCAGCCGACTACCTCCGGCACCCCCTCGACCCAGGTGCTGACGATCCGGTTGGGGCCCTCTCTGCCGCAAGTGAAGCCCTGCACCATTGCGCCGTTGCACTTGGGGCACCGATTCGTTCCCTCGCTCATGCTTGAAGCTCCAAAGGGATCGCAGTCGACCTTCCTCCGCCGCCGAAAGGATGTTCGTGCTGCACTCCCGGCAGCATATTACGGCCGCCGGCAGCATATGCGGCTGGCCCCCGGTAACAAGGGACCGCGGCGGCGCTGGTGCTGGCAGTATCGGAAAAAAGCGATCCCGGTTGTCACACTCCGCCCCGTGTTGCGGATGGAACGAGTATCGCGGGTCGCAATGGGCGGCCCGAATCAACGCGGCAATGCGGCCTGGCGAAACACCTGGGCCATCCAACCGGCCGGTGTTCGGCAAACTTTGCCGATGCGAACGGGCGGCACGGACAGGAGACGGACCATGGACAAGTTCTGCGACGGGTTGAACGAATCGCTGAAGGGCTTTGGTACGGCAACGATGGAGGAACTGGATCGGGTCGAGGGTGGCCAAACCAGCATGAGCTGGTATCGGGGAAGGACCGTCGGCGAGGCGATCCAAAGTTTCGTCAACGAGGCCACGGCTCGCTACAAGGCGTTGAAAGCAAAGTACGGCTAAACGCACCGATCCAGGGGACATTCCGAATTCGAAGGGCCGCCGGGAATGCTCTGCTCGATGGCTCTCGTTCGGAATGTCCCCTTCCCCGAACCATTGTCTTCTCGCCGGGCCAGCGTCAACAATCTGGTCCTGTAGCGAAGCTGACCGCCGAAAGAATCTCCACAAGCCGCTGGGCGTAGTCGCGTGAAGGTTACTCCGTCCCTTCCATCGCCCTCGCCCCACGAGAGGCTTGCCTTGACGACCGCGACCTCCGCCGCCACCATTGTCGCCATCGCCCTCGGCCGATTCATGCGTGGCCTGCGTCTACGACCGACACATACACGCCGCGACCTTCCACACCGTCGCCACCAGCCGCGCCGGTTTCGTACGCCTCTTCGCCCGTCACCCTGACGCACTCGTCGTCGTCGAGGCGTGCGGGACTGCCGACCGAGTCGCCGAACGCGGCCTGCCGATTCAGTTCGCCAACACCTCCAGCGAGGCCTGACGGTTCCAAATACCTCAAGCCGCACGATCCGCGCTTTCACGTGCGCACGCCCTCTACTACTTGGTCGGCATCGACCTATCGGCGATCGAAGGGATCGACGAGCTGCATACCTTAACCTCGATCATCGAGTTGGGCACCGACATCACGAAGTGACCGACGGTGAAGCACTTCACCAGTTGACTGGGGCCGTGCCCCACCACCGTGGAGGGTGCGCGCCGAGCCACGCTCGCACATCCTCAAACCCAGTCACCGCGAGGGGAAGTTCCTGGGAAGGCCGGGTCGCTAACGCAGTCGAGCCGCGCCTGGAAGCCCTCCTCGCTGGGCACCTGAGCGGCGGCGCACAGGACGGCCCACGCCGCGTCGTCGGAGAAGTCCGTCCGCAGCAGCAACGAGTTGTCGGACTTGGGCAGCCTCCCCACGCGAACCTCCGCCGCCGAACCGGTGATTATACTCCGCGCGGTGGGGAATGAGGTCGATCTACGGGCGGGTGCATCGGGTGGAATGGTCAGCCCCCGAGGAACTCCCGATGGCCGGCCGCACGACCCTCGCGTTCACCTGCGACGACCTCCATGCCCTCGCCACCCAACGGTACGAATACCCCGACCCGCGGGTCCAACAGCGGCTGGAAGTTCTCGGGCTCATCAGCCAGGGTGAGACCCAGGCCCGGGCCGGGCAGTTGGCAGGCGTCTCGAAGGCAACCGTCTCACGGTACATCGCCATCGTCCGACGGGGCGGCGTGGCCGGTCTGCGTGAGTTCCACTGGGTGAAGCCGACCAGCGTCCTGGAAACATACCGCCCGGCCCTGGAGGCCGAGTTCCGCGAGCGACCGAACCACACCATCGCCGAGGCCGCCGAGCGGATCGAGCGACTGACGGGGGTGCGCCGGAAGGAGACGCAGGTCCGCGCGTTTCTCAAAAAAGTCTCGGCTTAATGTGGCGTCAGATGGGGGCGATCCCGCTGCCGCCCAAGCCGACGGTCGAGGAGCACTTCCGGACCCAGGCCGCGTTCCTGGAGAACCAGTTGGAACCGGCTCTGAGCGAAGCGAAGGCGGACCGGCGGACGGTGTGGTTCGTAGACGCCGCCCACTTCGTGCAGGGGTCGTTCCTGTGCTGCGTGTGGTGCTTGGTCCGGATATTCGTGCGTGGGGCCGCGCGGCTGCGGCGGTACAACGTCCTGGGGGCGTTCAACGCCGTTACCCGCGAGTTGATCCGGGTGGGCAACGACACCCGGGTGTCGGCGGACACGATGGTCGAGTTGCTCGGCCGGATCGCGGTGGGGATGACCGGTCCGGTGACGTTGGTTCTGGAAAACGCGCGGTACCAACGGTGCACAGTGGTGGAGGCGGAGGCGAAACGGTTGGGGATCGAGTTACTGTTCCTGCCGAGCTACTCGCCGAACCGGAACCCGATCGAGCGGTTGTGGAAGTTCGTCAAGAAGCGGGCGTTACGGGGAAGGTACTACGCCGACCTCACTGCGTTCCGAGCGGCTAGAGACGACCACTTGGACCGCTTCGTAACGGATCACCGGGATGAAATCCGATCCCTCATGACCCTGAAGTTTCAGACCTTCGATAGCGACTCATTCCTGGCCGCGTAGAGAATAATCCTCGGTGTCTTTCTCTGTGTCCTCTGTGGCTCTGTGGTTAGTTCCTCTTCGCCGTGCCGTCCTTGCCGTCCTTCTTCGGCTTGCCGTTGCTCGACGCGGCGAGCTTCTTCTTCGCCCGCGACAGCACCGGGCCGATGCTGTTGACCGGCAGGTTCAGGGCCGTGCTGATCTCCTCGTAGGTGCGGCCCTCGAGGTAGAACATGCGCACCACGTCGCGCTCGCGGCTCGGCAGCCGTCGCAAGAGGCGCTGGACTTCTTCGAGCGTCTCCAGGCCGCCGAGGCCGCCGCGCGTCGGTGGGGCCGCCTTCTCGCGCAGCTTGTCCTTCGCGCCGGCGTGGGTCGCCCGCCGGGCCAACTCCTGCACGCAGATGCGTCGAGCGATCACTGTGAGATAAGTTGCGAGACTGCTCTGGCCGCGGAACTGGCTCAGGACGGCGTAGTTGTTCGCGACGAGTTGCAGCAGCACCTCGGCGGCCAGGTCTTCCACGTCCTCCGGTTGGAGCGGGGCACTGCGCTGGTGCGCGGTGAAGTGGATGACGTGGTAGATCAGGCCAAGGAACCGGTCGACGAAGTCGTTCCACGCGCCGCGATGGCGTTGCAGGCAGCGCTGGATCAGGGTGCGGTCGACTTGCGTGAGTGGCACGTTGGCGTCCCCGCGGGGGTTCGGCGAGGGGCAACGAACCCGAGCCAATGGTGGTCCACGGTGTCCGGCCGTGCGGTCGCGTCCGTCAAACGTTATTGTACCCGCTGGACTCCAGGAGAGATAGGCGAACTGCGGAAACGGTGCCGGCGGCCGGCTGGCACGGGGAGCGCGGGCAGCACAACCGGCGCGACGAACCGCATCGGCAACCGGCGGATCACCCGCCCGGCCGCACCTTGTCGTACAACAGGCCAACGAGCAACTCCAGGGCCTCCAGGAACTCGCTACCTGCAACGACTTTGACGCGCTCGACCAACCGCCGCCGGCGTTCGAGCAGGTCCACGAACCGCTCGATCCCGACGCCGGCAACCGCCGCCGGCGACTCCTGGAAGCGCAACAGCTCGTCCACCTCGTCCGGCGTCAGTTCGCGGGCACGGGCCTCGTGCCGCTCCAGCCACGCGCGCACTTCCGGGGCCTGGGCGAACTCGTAGAGCCGTCGCAGGTTGTCCTCGCCGTCCGGCGGCGGGCCGTGCATCCGCGGCAAGAGCCGGTCCAGGGGCAACGCCCGCAGTTCGCCGACGCTCAGGCCCAAGGCGCGGGCGCACGCCTGCACCGTGGCGTTGTGCGGCTTGCGGCCGCCACCCAGGAGGATTTGCCGCACTGTCTGCCGGTTCAGCTTGGCGATGCGCGCGAAGTCCTCCTGGTTCCAGCCGCGCTCCTCGACCAGGCGGGCGATCTTGGCCGCCAGACCGTCCGGGATGGGGGCGTCCGGGGTCATCATTCGTCCAACAGGTCGGGCACGTCGAACGTTGCTCCACCGACGGCGATTCGCTTGACCGGCCACAGTTCCACGGGCGTCGCGCACGCCGGCGGGTTGGCGGTCAGGAACGTATCGGCGCACAGCGCCTCGCCGACACCGGCCTGCCATACCGCCGCCCAGTCCTCGCCCAGCGGGAAGTTCGTCGCCGGCAGGATCGCCCGCTCGACCGGCACCCAGCCGGTGATCCAACCGGGCGGCGTCAGTCGCCACTCGTGTTCGCGGTTGCCGTGGTGGGCGACCCGTCGCCCGGCTTCCAGCACCTGCGGGGCCGGCACGCCGGGCCGGGCCGCCGCGGCTTGCGCGGCCAGCACGCGGCAGGCGACCTCGTGGGCGTCGCGCAGTTTCTGCGGCGCGGGGCCGAAACAGACGGTGCGGGCACAGGTGGCGTGCAGCCCGCCGGAGGAGGCCGTCGCCGCCAATGTGCAGGTCCGCTCGACGAGCGTGGCCGTCACGCCCGGCCGGCGGTGGCGGGCCAGCCGACCGTCGGCGGCGACGGTCAGTTGCACCGGGACCAGCCCGTGGCGGATCAGCCGGTGGGCCAGGTGTCCGCCGATCTCGGCCTCGCTCTGGGCCTGCGTCAACGTCCGGCTGGTCGCCTCGACAGCGTGGGCCAGCTTGACGCCGAGATCGCGCAGCCGGGCTTGCTCGCTGGGCGTCAGTGTGCAGCGGATGCGACGCAGGGCCGGCGCGACCGGCAGGCAGTCGGTGACGACGCGATCGGCGGCGACCTTGCGGTTGGCGACCAGATCGCCCAACAGCCGGTCGCGGCCCCAGTGCCACGGCCACTCCTTGAGCTGGAAGCCGAGGCCATCGAGGAACAGGTCGAAGAGCCGTTGCGTATCGGCGTTGGCGCAGATGAGGAAGCGCTGCGTCGGCAGGAAGAACAGGGCCGGCCACTCGTTGGGGTCGGACAGGCCGTGGGTGAGGGCGGCTCCGCACAGCCAGGCGATGTTGGCCGGGTCGAGGACGAGTAGCCCATCGGCCCCGGCCTCGGCGAGCAGCCCGGCGACGAGTTCCTGCTTGGCCTCGACTTCCTGCCGCCGCGAGACGGGCGCGGGGGTGGGAGCCGACAGCGGCGTCGGCGGAAGCGGCTGGGTCTGCTGGCCGGACTCGTTCATTGCGGTGACGCTCAGCCGATTCCCGTAGGGTGGGATGAGTCTTGCGAGTCCCACCGCCAAAAGGCGGTCGCCGGGGCGTTGCGGGGGGGGGCGCCAGCCCCCGACCACCCTCCAACCA
>CAZNSL010000379.1:0-2276 GCA_964574975.1 uncultured Alcaligenaceae bacterium
GCCAACTCTGGGACGTGATCCGCGGCTTCCGGGCCGATGGCCGCACCGTCCTCCTGACTACCCACTACATGGACGAGGCCGAGAAGTTGTGCGACCGCGTGGCCATCGTCGACCACGGCAAGGTCATCGCCTCCGGTTCGCCAGCGGAACTGATCGCCGGGCTGGGCGGTGCCCACATCCTCGACTTCGCCGTACTCGACGAGCAACCGTTGGACGCGGCCGCGCTCGGCGGGCTGCCGTCGGTACGGGCCCTACGCGCGGAAGCGGGGCGGGTCGCGCTGACGGTCGACGAACCGCACGTCGCGCTGCCGGCGCTCCTGGAGTGGCTGCGGCAAAGCGGGGCCGAGTTGAGCGCCCTCAGCACCCGGCACGCGAGCTTGGAGGACGTGTTCGTATCGCTGACTGGCCGCCACCTGCGCGACGAGGGCTGACGCGCCCTACGACTGCATCCAGCCCGTTCTCGTTCCCAGGCTCTGCCTGGGAACGCACTGTCTTACCGGCTCTGCCGGCCGCACCCCGGGGGACCTTGCCGCACTGCGTTCGGGCGGCGGAGCCGCCAAAACCAGTGCGTTCCCAGGCGGAGCCTGGGAACGAGAATGCGAGACTGAGGAGCCATCATGGGACCGCAACTCGACAATCCGCCCGCCAGGCCGGCGACGTACTCGCCGCTCTGGCAGATCATGTTGTCGCGCGTCCGCACGTTCTACCGACAGCCCGAAGCCGTGTTCTGGACCTACGGCTTTCCACTCTTGCTCGCCATCGCACTGAGCTTTGCCTTCCGCAGTCGGCCGGTCGAACAGGTCAACGTCGACGTTGAAGCCGGTCCCGCGGCCGAACGGACGGTTGCCACCCTCGCCGCCGATCCGCGGCTCAAGGCGACCGTCCAGGATACCGAGGTGGCCCGTCGTCGGCTACGCACCACCAAAACGGACCTGGTCGTCGTGCCCCGGTCGCCGGGTTACGAGTACGTGTTCGACCCGAACCGGCCGGAGAGCGTCCTGGCCCGAGCCGCCGCCGACAGCGCCCTGCTGCGGGCCGGTATCGCCAAGGACGCGGTGCCGATCCGCGACACGCCGACGGCCGATCCCGGTGGCCGGTACATCGACTTTTTGATCCCGGGACTACTCGGCATGAACCTGATGGGCGGCGGCCTGTGGGGCGTCGGGTTCGTCATCGTGGACCTGCGCGTCCGCAAGCTGCTGAAGCGATTCCTGGCCACGCCGATGCGCAAGGATCAGTTCCTGCTCGGCACGATGCTCAGCCGGATGGCGTTCACGCTGGTGGAGATCGCGATCCTGGTGGCGTTCGGGTATTTCGTCTTCGGCGTGCCGGTGAACGGCAGCCTGGCCGCGCTCGCGGTCGTGGTTGTCGTCGGCGGGCTGACGTTCGCGGGCATCGGGCTGTTGGTAGCGAGTCGGGCGCAAACCACCGAAGCCATCAGCGGGTTGATGAACCTGGTGATGCTGCCGATGTACGTCTTCTCCGGCGTGTTCTTCTCGTCGGAGCGGTTCCCGGAGGCGTTCCAGCCGGTCATCAAGGCCCTGCCGCTGACGGCGCTGAACGACGCCCTGCGCGGCGTGCTGAACGACGGCGAATCGCTGGCGGCGCAGGGCCCACGGCTGGCGATCCTGGCCGTGTGGGGCAGCGTGTCGTTCGCATTGGCACTGAAGTGGTTCCGCTGGCGGTAGGATACGGGGCGTGCAAACCGCGGCACAACGCTCGACCCGGAGGGAGAGACGGTCGAGCGGATCGAACGCAGAGAACGACCGCATCGCTGTGGTGTGTCGGCGATTACGTCGCGTCGAATTCCGAACCGGGGGCGCTCGCCGCGAGCGCCCCCGGTCGGAACCGATCCGTTACGGAGCTTCCCGCACTCGCGTCCGCGGCCGTTCCATCCGGTACGGCTTCTTCTCCTCGTACAACTTGAGCCACTCTTCGTATTGCCGTTTCAGGGTGGCTGTTCGGTTTGACCGACCGAGGTCGGCGAACCCGCCGGGTCCACCGGCGGGTGGCGCGTTCTCCGCCGCAGCGGGCGGCGGCGGAGGTAGGGCCGCGATGGCCTTTTTCTGCGTCGCCACGGCCTCCTCGAACTGGCCGACCTCGGCGTATGCGGCGGCCAGGACGGCGTAGTCGGCGTCCGTCGGCTCCTTCTTGGCGTCGATCGCCTTGCGGGCCAGCGCCAGCGCCGCCTTGCCGTCGCGGACCATGTCGGACGGGCAACTGGCCAACAGGCGAGCCTTCTGAAGTTGATGACTCGCCGCGTCCGGGGCCAGTCG
>CAZNSL010000379.1:2286-6033 GCA_964574975.1 uncultured Alcaligenaceae bacterium
CGGATCGCCTCGTCGGTCGCGGCCAGCGCGGCGGCGTAGTTCCCGCGGTTCTGTCGGGATAACCCTTCCGACGCCCACAGGCCCGCGACCGTCGTGGCCGTCCCAAAGCGCCCGCCTAACCGCAGGGTCGTTGTCATCGACATCGGTATCGCGATCGTGTCGAAGGGGTCGCCGGTCAGTTCCTTCCACGCTACCGCCTGGCCGGCGTCGAACGTGGCCAGCACGTCCGCGAGCGCCTTTTGCTCGATGGCCCGCGACTTGGACTCGTACTCCTGCCGCGCTTTCGCCTGTTGCGGGGTCTCGCGCGGGGTGCCCCGGTCGTCGAAGAACCGCACCGGCAGGGGCCGCCGCCCGAGGGCCTGGGTCTGCTTGGCGGCGTCGGCCAACGCGGCGTCGATCTTGGCCGCCTGGGCCGGCGTCAGCGTCAGCTTGACGAGGACGCGCGAAACGGCCCCGAAATCGACGAGTCCGTTCAGGCCGTCGAGCTGCAACTGAATCTGTTCGAGCCGTTTCGTCTGCGCCGCGGTGAGAACCTGGGCGGCGAGCCGGGCCGCTTCCGACTGGATCGTGAACTGGATGCGGCCGCGCCCGAGACCGAAGGCGGGGGCATCTCTGGCCGTGTCGCGCGACTCTTCCGCGATCTCCTTCCAGCCCGCGGCCAGGGCGTCGGCGGCCGCCTTATCCACCTTCAACTCGGCCAGGGCCTTCTCGTTCTGGATCAACGCGATCTGACGACCCGCGGCGCGTCCTGGCGGCAGTCCTGGGCCGCGAGCCGAAAAGGGAAACACCCCCGTGGCCCGTGCCGGCCCAGCCATCGCGGCTTCGCTCGGTTCGCCGGTCAGGTCGGCCCACGCTTTCTTCTGGTCGGCCGTCAGCGTCTCGACCATTTTGGCGACCGTCTCCTGAGCGATCCTCCGCGAGGCTTCCAGGTACTTGGCGCGGTCGGGCGCGTTTCCGGCGATTCCGACGCGACCGTCGGGCAGAAGCTCGCGAGCCTTTTCGAGGCCCGCCGTCCGCAGTTCGGCAAACTTCGCTTTCTGGTCGTCCGTGAGCGCCAGGGCCTTCGCCACGTCGGGGTTCGAGAACGTAGTGTAGCCGAGCGACTGCACGGCCATCTGCTGGAGCCGTTTGCGCTGCGGCGTGGTCAGGTGCTTCTCGAGCAGCGCGTCCAGCTTCTTCTGGACTTCCTCCGCGCGGGCGGCGGCCTTCTCGGCGGCCGCCTTGTTGTCCGCCTGCTCCTTCGCGATGGCGTCCTTGTGCTTGGCGAGCAAGTCGTCGGGAATCCTGGCGATCTGGGCCTTCTGCTCGTCGGTCAGCTTCAGGTCGGCCTGGATGGCCGGCTCCGTGTACTTCTTGTACCCGACGTTCGACTCGATGGTGGCGCGGGTGACGCCGGCCGCGCCCTTGGGCAGCGGTTGGGCGAGCGATGGCCCGGCCGCGAGCGCGAGCGCCACGACGGCCACGGTACGACGGTTCATGCTAGATCCTCCGAAACGAGTTCGAGAACGGGGAAACGAATCGCGGATACCCACCGTCAATCGACGAATCCGCACAGTTCGGAGCGGAGCCGCTTGAGGACCCTGCTCTTGGCCAGTAGCACCGAGTTCAGCGTCAGGCCGAGTTCGGCTGCCACGTCCGCCGGCTTACCGCCGTCGAACACCTGCCGGCGGAACGCCGCCCACGTGGCCGGGGCGAAGTCGCGCTCGACGGCCCGCAGCGCCCGGTCGGCCAGGAACTGGTCGTGTTCGCGGTCCCACTGTCGGCCGAGGACGCTGTCCTCGCAAGCCAATTGATCCAGATCGAGTTCGGCCGCTACGGTGCGGGTGCGGAAGTACGCGCGCAGGTGGTTCGCCAGGATGCCGCGGAGCCATGCCCGGAACGCTCCCGGCCCACGGCGCTCGAACCTGCCCACCCGGCGGACGACGACGATCAGCACCTCCTGCACCAGGTCGTCGCGGTCGCACGCCGGCACGCCAGCCCGGCCCAGCCAGCCGCGCAGCAGCGGGCCGTACACGTCCAGCAGCCGCCGCCAGTCGGCGTCGCTGGGCGTGGCCGTCAGCCGGCCGAGCAGGGTGAGCGAGGTCTCCATCGCGGCTCCGCCAAGACCGTCACTACTTCGGGTCTACCAACGCGTCCGGCAGCCTCCACATCCGCAGCGTCTTGTCCTGACTCACCGACAGGGCGTGCTTGCCGTCCGGCGCGAACGCCACGGTCCAGACCTCCAGGTCGTGCCCCTTGAGCGTGTGGACCTCCTGACCCGTCGCTGCGTCCCACAGCCGAACCGCGTGGTCCTGGCCGCCGGTGAGGACGTACCGGCCGCCGGGCGAGTACGCTATCCCCTGGACGGCGCGAGGGTGGTTCAACCGGCGAACTTCCTGGCCGGTCGCCGCATCCCAGATGCGCGCGGTGCCGTCCGCACTCGCCGACGCTACCCGCTTGCCGTCCGGCGACCAGGCGACGGCGTAAACCATTGCCCGGTGGCCGGCGAGCGCTTTGAACCGCTTGCCGGTCTTGACATCCCAAAGACTGAGCAGTTGGTCGTCTTCGTCGCCGTTTCTTTCGCCAGTGGCGAGCGTCGTACCGTTGGGGGACACGGCCGCTGCCCGGACTTGCTCGACGACACGGTTCTCGAACCGCTCCAGGTCCGCGTTGGTTGCCAAATTGTACAGCCGTGGCTTCTCCGACGCGACGACGGCCTGTTTGCCGTCCGGGGTGAATGCTACTCCGAGTATCATGTAGTTCGGCCGGACGACCCCGAGCCAGGCGATTGCGGCACCGCGCTCGACATCCCAGAGCCGGGCCGTCCCGTCGCTAGAGCCGCTCAACAGTCGCTTCCCGTCGGGCGAGAATGCCACGTTGAAAACGGTGTGGACGGCGTAGTGGTCGTGGCCGTGAAACTGCCGGACCTCCGCGCCGGTTCGCAAGTTCCACAGGCGGAGGGCACCGTCCTGTTGGTTCGGGTACGACCCGCCGGTGGCCGCGTACCGTCCGTCCGGCGACACAGCCAGCGCCAACAGCCCGTCGGTATGCCCGCGGAAGACGTACGACTCATCGGACTTCAGCGGCAGCTTGGCCTCGGGCGCGATCGGTGCCACCGGTGGCGCTTCCCGCCGGACGGTCGCGACCGCCCTGCCCACGCGTCGGAGTACGAGCGGTTCGCGGCCCGGCAGGTCGATGGACAACTCGCCGCCGTCGGATTGCAGCCGCATCGCCTTCGCGTCCAGCTCCCACGACTTCTTCGCCTTCGTGTCGACTATGCGGACGAGGTCGCCGTTGCGCTTCATCGTCACTTCGATGGCCGGGTCGTCCGTCTCGACGGTGATGATGTCGTTGCCGTTGCGGTGAATCCGGTACACGACCCCCGCCGCCGCGAGGGCGACCGCGGCGGCGGCCGCGCCGATCGCGAGCCGCCGGCGCGCCCACGACACCGGGGGGTTGACACCCCCCGCTCGCCTGTCCTCGCAGAACGGCTCCAGGAGCGCCGCCACTTCGGCTGCGGTCTGGACGCGGTCGGCCGGGTTCTTCGCCATCATCCGCGCCACCACGGTCGCCAATCGCGCCGGCACGCCGGCCAACGGGTCGGGGAGTTCGGTGGCGCTACCGTGGGACTCGATCTTTCTCAGCACCGAATCGGCGGGGAACGGCACCCGGCCAGCGAGCAGGTGGTACAGGGTGCAGCCGAGCGCGTACACGTCGGCGCGCGCGTCGGCCGCGGCGGCGATCTGCTCCGGGGCCATGTAGTCGGGC
>CAZNSL010000380.1:0-6011 GCA_964574975.1 uncultured Alcaligenaceae bacterium
AGGAGCGGCGCGAGGTGACGGTCACAGTGCCATTCGCGCCGCTTCCGTGGTCGGGGCTGTGACCCAATTGCGACTCGGCATGCCGCCCACGACGAGTGCACGGAGCGGGAATGGCGGTCAGCCAGGCGGGCCGGCGGTCGAGTTCGGCGAACAACTCAGCCAGCGGCAGCCGGAAGCCGGGCAGCACCGTGCCGCCGTCGAGCGGCTGCGACTCGTCGAGCAGGGTCGATCGGTCGACGCCGGTGAAACACTCGGCGGTGCGCGTCGCCGGGTCGATGATCCAGACGAGTTCGACGCCGGCCTGGAAGTACTCGCTTCGCTTGCGGGCCATCTCCTTGGCGGTGTTCGACGGGCGGAGAACTTCGACGGCAAGGTTAGGCACCAGACCAGGCACCGGCGCGTCGGGAACGACCCCGCCAGGGACGCGGGCCCAGGCGACGAACGCCACATCGGGGATGCGGACCAGCCCGGCCATGAGGCGTAGCAAGCCGGATTCACCGGTGACGAGACCAAGGTTTCCGGCACGGACGAACTGGTTGATGACCTCGACAAGGTACGACTCCAGCAAGCATGCCCGGTAGCTCATGCCCTTCTCCACCAGGATGCCGTCGACCAGTTCGCAGATGCGGTCGAATTGCGCGCGGACGGCGAAGATGTCCTCCTCGGTCGCGGTTCCGGGGCGCGGGTTCCATCGAATACGTGCCGACGAAACGCCGAGACCGTCGATGATTTCGGCAAGCGTCTCGGGTTCCGGCGGGGCCGCGTCCGCGGGCGGCGGGCTGGCGAGAGCGGTGACCATGATTCCTCCGAAGCGGTGTGGTGGTCGCTCCCCATTATGACGCCGGATCGCGTGCGAGGCCAGTCCGAACGGCGACACCGAGCAGGCCATTTGCGTTACGGTACAGAGCTGCCGAAGCGGGTGCGGAACTGGGTAAAGTCGAAGGCGGTGACGAAACCGTCGCTGTTGGCGTCGCCGTACAGGCGGAATCGGCCGTTGGTTACCGTATCGGCCAAGGTATTAACGTCGCCGCCGAGGCCGTCCTGGGGCTGCACGCCCAGTGTCACCTAGGTCGCCAGTACCGTCAGGCGGTAGCGGCCATCGGCCAGCGAGCCGGACTGCGTCTCCGCCACCGTGAAGTTCAAGCGTCACCACCGTCACGCCGTTGACGATGGCCTCCATCGCGGTGAAGCCGCCGACCGGCCCGGCGAAGGTCATGGTGGCGTCGAAGGCGACGACGCCGGGCGCGACCCGCGGCCGCTGGACACCATCGAGGTCGTTGGCGTCCACCTGCGCCTACTGGCGAGCGAGAGCCACAGCCCTTTTTCACAGCTTGCGGAGCTATGCCAACGTGGATGTTCTGCCGCAAACGCGGACGGACATCGACGCGGTCGCCGCCCTGTACGAAACGCACCTCGACCAGTGCTACGGCCTCACCGACTGCGTCGAGGAACGCCTTGCACACCCTCGGCAACGCAGCGGTATTGTCCAACGATTATCACTTTTTCCAGGAAGGATTCGCCATTCTGTATCCGTAGGCGCATTCCACAGCGGGAGCAGCGCGTCACAGCACCGACGCATCGAATTCTGATGCTTCATCGAACAGCCGCTTGCTACGTCGCAGGCCGACGGCCGTAAGCCAATCGACGCCGATGGTGTCGGCCACAGCAGGTGCGACATCCGGTGCAACGTGGATCGGTGCAACGTCGTCGTCGAATCGCGGGGGCAGCCCACCGGTATCGGGATTGGCCAGCGCCTGCGTGCTGGACTGCGTCAGCTTCACGACGAACGCATCGACACTGCCGTTGGAGGTGAGGGTGGCGATGCCCCCGGTCGGGTTGAAGTCGGCCGAGCCGAAGAAGACGCCGGTAATGTAGACGTTGCCCGCGCCGTCGAGGGCGATCGCTCGGCCGTTGCCCTGGCCGCTACCGTTCGCGGAGCCAGCCATGCCGGCAGCCGCGACAAAGTTGCCGCTTGGGCTCAACTTGGAGACGTATGCACCGCCACCGGTTAGATAGTTCGCTTTACCTTTGTTGGGGTTGAAATTGACCGTCCCCGTGAACAAACCGGTCGAGTAGACGTTGCCCGCGGCATCGGCTACCACACCCTGGCCCCAGTCCGAACCCGTGCCGCCGATGCCCTTCGCCCAGGACAAGGTCAGACTGCCGTTTGCGGCGGGAACCAGCTTGGCAATGTAGGTGTCGAAATTGCCGCGGTTGGTCAGTTTGACGGCCGGGCTGCCGTTTGGATTGAAGTTGTTGTTTTGTGAGGCAGTCGTACTGCCGGATCCCCAGCCGCCGGTCACGAGGACGTTGCCGCTGCCGTCCAGCGCGATCCCCTTGGCGTAGTCGGTGCCGTTGCTGCCGAAGTTGCCGGCCCACACGGAACCACCGGCCGCGTTCAGCTTCCACACGAGTGCGTCGAGTGAACCCGACCAACTGTTCTTCGTGGCCGTGCCGAAGGTCACGGCCCCGGTGTAGGCCCCGCTGACGTAGGCGTTGCCCGCGGCATCGACGACAATGCGGCTACCGTAGGCAGAGCCGGTGCCGACACTGGTCGTGGTCCACACCACGTTGCCGGCGGCATCCAGCCTGCTCACGAACGCCTGCGACACCGCGTCGTTCCCGGTGACGTACACGCCGCCGGTGGGGTCGGCGGCGACGCCCACTGCGGTGGTGCCGCCGCCGGTGAGTGTCGTGGCCCACGCGACGGCCCCGGTAGCGGCGTCGAGCCGGGCAACGGTGGCGACGTTGTCGGTACCGCCGGCCGTGGCCGTCGGATAGCCAACGAACACATCCGCGCCTCGTACCGCTATCGTCTCCGCTGGCGTGCCCTGCCCGTTGGCACCCAGGTCGGTGGCCCACTGGAACGTCCCATCGGCCAGGTACTTGGCCGCGAAGTTGGCGTAGTCGCCCGAGGCGATCAGGACGTGGTTGCTGCCCGGGTTGGTTTGGTTGGGATCGAAATCGACGGTACCGGAGAACATCCCCGAGACGTAGGCGTTGCCGGACGCATCCAGGGCGACGCCGATGCCGTAGTCGGCCCCCGCGCCGCCAAAGTTAAATGCCGTGCCGAAACCGAAAGCGGGTACGGCCCGGTCTTCCAGCGGCACGAGCCGCAGGCGGAACCGGTTGGTGAACGGGTGCGGTGAGCGGTGGAACATAGTCGGGTCTCCAGCGGGCGAAGGGTAAAGACGAGTCAATGCAGCTCCCGTCCGGCGCGCACGAGAGCGTCGGGGCGATAGTTGGGCCGGCGGTATGTCTGCCGGTTGAGTCAGGATGACAAGGGGTCAACGACAGTTAGTCTGACCGGGGAACCTCCCACACTGTGACTCGGCCTTCGGCGCGTCGCCATCCCGAAACTGCGACGAGTGCCTGACCGTCCGATCGGAACCGAACGGCGGCCGCGTCGCCCATGGGCGCGTCGCCAAGCGTGAACAGCACTTCTCCCGTTGCCACGTTCAGGAGTTGCACGCCGACCTCGTCGCCGACGACGGCAAGGGTGCGCCCGTCCGGCGAAAACGCCATGCCGCTGCCGTCGAGGACACGTCGATTCCGGAGGATCGTCTGCCGTTCGCGCCCGGTTTCGACATCGATCAGATGAATCGTCCGATCCTGGTCGCACGCGGCCAACAGTTGACCGTCGGCCGAAAGGCTCAGTCCTGAGATGTCGTGCAGCAGCCGTCCGCCGCTGCCGGTCCATTGCCTCCGTTCGACGTCCCACACACGCCAATCTTGGCCCGCGCTAATGATGACCGTGCCGGCTGCTGCGACTGCGATACAGTGCGTCACGTTCGGGCGCAACAAGCCGTGCTGGCTGTGTGTGCTCCCGGTATCGAGGTCGGTTTCGTGAACCAAACCATCGGAGTAAATCGTCAACACAGTTCGGCCGCCGCGGGCGAACGCCGCTGCTTCGACCAACCAGGCCTTATTAACCTCGCGAGGAGCGCCTACCGTCGGGGTTGGCCGCACGTGTGCGATGGCCATGCCACGGTCTGAGTCCCACACGAGAGGGCGATCTGGCTCGCCGAGGTCGCCCCCAATAAACGCTAGAAGGCGCTCGTCCGGAGAAAACGCCCACGGAGAGCTACCCATATGTGTGCCCCATGGCGACGGACCAACAATCGGGCTCACGCCCTGGCTCAATGCCCAGACTTGAATGCGGCCGGATGTTTCCGCAAATGCTACTATCGGCGTGTCTGCCCCGATGGCGATCGGCATCACCACAGGTGGAAGGCAGTAGTGCCGGCAGGGCCAGCAGCGAGGCAACTCCCAGAGGCGGGCCGACTGATCGGCCCCTGCGGTCACTAGGGATCTTCCATCGGGCGACAAGGCAACTGCCCACGTGCGTCTGGGGTGGGCCGGAAGCTGGTCATGGGCGGTGAAGCGGCCGACCTCCCCGCCGGCTTGCACGGACCAAAACGCCACCTGGCGGTCATCGCCACAGGTGATGAGGTGGTTACCGTCGGGCGTAAACCGTACGAACCGCCCGATCGGCTTGTGGTGGCCCAGCGAACGAAGCAGCCGGCAATCCCGATACAGCCGCACACCTCCCCCGTAGTCGATTCCGGCCAGAATCGTACCATCGGGCGAGAACGCGCAATGGACGGTTTCCGGGCTTTGGGCGACGATGCCGCGCGGGCTGCGAGTGGCAACGTCCCAGATCCTGATATCGTCGTCGCCTCGCTCGGTTATTCCGCAGCTCGCTAGAACCCGACCGTCTGGCGAAAAAGCCACGCCATAGACCCGACCCAAGTGGCCTGGAAATTCTGCTACGAAGGTCTGAGACACCACGTCCCAAAGGTAAACGGTCTTGTCCCACCCGGCCGAGGCCAATAGTCGGCCATCGGGAGAAAACGCGATCCGGCTGACGTAGGCCATGTGCCTGTTGAGCGTCCCGAGGTGTCGCCGAGTTGGCACGTCCCACAGGCGAATCGTCCGGTCGTCGCTGCACGACGCCAGCAGTCGGCCGTCGGGAGAAAACGCGACACTGTTGACTTCGTCGGTATGGCCTCTCTGTCGGTCGATGCGCTCGAAGGTGCGCGCGTCCCACCAGTCGATCACGCCTTGTTCACCGGCGGTCAGAATGAATCTTCCATCCGGTGAAAACAACGCCACGAATACGTCGCCGCGATCGGATGGGAAGGTGTGAATGAGCGATGGACGCGTATCGGCTATGGTTTTGAGGTAGAACCACTCGAAGCCACGCAAATCTGGCACAGACGGTCGAGGTTGGTAGGAGGACACGAGTTGAGCGAGATCCAGTAGGTCTTTCGGTCCGCCGTGATGGAACAGATCGTGCGCCCGCCGCATGTCGGCAACGTAGAGCCGCAACCGCATTCGTCCGCTGATTTCCTCAGCGGCAACTCGACGTTGTTCGGCGAAATCCCACGCGCGGGCGAGCGCGACAAGCCCTCCGATCGCCGCGGTGGCCAAAACCAGTAGAACGGCCACCGCAGCACGAACCAGCACGGCATGCCGGACGACGCACTTGGCCGCTCGCTGCCGCAGCGTCACCGGCCGCGCTCGGATCGGCCGGTCATCGAGCCAGCACCGCAGATCGTTGGCGAACTCGCCCGCCGAGGCGTAACGCTCCGCCGGCTCTTTCGCCAGGGCCTTCAGCACCACCGTCTCCAGCTCCGCGGGGATCGTCCGGTCGTGACTCCGCAGCGGGGCCGGTTCCTCGAACGCGATCCGCCGCAAGATTTCGCGCCGATCCGTGCCGCTGACGGCCGGGCGCAGCGTCAGCAGTTCGTACAACGTCGCGCCGAGGGAGTAGACGTCGGTGCGGTGGTCGACGAGGCCGTGCTTCGCCAGCGCCTGCTCCGGCGACATGTACCGCAAAGTGCCCAGGAGGTCGCCGGAGATCGTCAGGTTGGCCCCGTCGCCCAATCGGGCCAGGCCGAAGTCGGTGACCCACAGGTGGCCGCCGTCGTCGAGGATGAGGTTGGCCGGCTTTACGTCGCGGTGGACGACGCCCATGGAGTGGGCGTACTCCAGGGCGTCCGCCGCTT
>CAZNSL010000381.1:0-6010 GCA_964574975.1 uncultured Alcaligenaceae bacterium
GGCGCTCCGGGCTGGCAGACAACGCTCGACTATCCAACGGTCAGATACCGCCGCACCCGGCCCGGCTGCGCCCAGTTGCACGTCCCGGCGGCGTACTGGGCCAGCAGCCGATCCTCGATGCCCGACGCGGCCAACTCGCCCGCCAGACGTTCGGCCTCGGCCGCGTCGGCGCACGGGATGTACGCCTGGAGTGCCTGGTTCGGTTGCCAGCGCCCGCCGATGGCCTGCGGCCGGAAGCGCGATCGGCCGTACGCCTCCCACACCACCTTCGCCGGCGCGAACGAGTACGGCCCGACGCCGAGCAGCGCCCACCAGGCCCCGCGGCCGACGTGGGCGCGGATCAACGTCCCCTTGCGCGCGGACAGTTGCTCGCGGTGCCGCGACAGATAGCGCCACGCCGCCGGGTATCGGCTCGCCAAGACCTCGCCGCCGAACGGTCGCCCCGTCGTCGGGTCGTGCGGCAGCAACGCGAACTTGCGAGCCGCCGCGTCGCCGCGGAAGTTCGCCTTCGTCAACAGCGGGTAGACGAGGTCGGGTTCCACGTCGGGCGCGGCGTCGAAGAAATACACCGCGTTCGCCCCGCAGGTGTTCAGCCCCTGGCGCGGCACCTGATCGGCCCGCACGCGCACCGGTGACACCGGAGTGTCACCGACGACTTCGAGCGGCGACCCGTCGCCGGCGCACGGACGCACGAGTTCTTCGGTCCACGCCCCGCCGCGCTGGCGGTGGAACGGCACCGGATACGCCGTCGGCCCACCGCGACGGACGAAGGCCGCGGCGTACTTGGTGCCGACCGGGAACACGGCCGACTCGGTGAAGGCGTACAGCGCGTCGAGCCGCAACGACGGCAGGCGGCGGAAGCCGGCGTGGGCGGCGTCGGAGAAGAACAGGGCCGCCGGCAGCAGGAAGCCGGCCCGTCCGCCGTCGGCGAGGTTCTCGCTCACGGCCACGGCCACGGCCAGCGCGCTGAGATCGACGCGGCTCGCGCCGAGCAACAGCGACTTCGCATCGCCGACGAGGTCGTGGCGGCGAAAGTGCGGCTTGAGGTCGGCCTTCTCGGCGTCGGGCAGGTTCTGGAAGCTGGCCCACGGCGGATTGCCGACGAGGGCATCGCAGCGAACACCAGGGTTGTCGCGGATCAGGTCGCGGTGGTGAATGGCCACGGGCCGGCCGGCGAAGCGGGCGCGGGCAGCGCGAACCGCGTCGGCGTCTCGCTCGATCAGCACGAGCCGGGCGTAGTCGGCGAGGGCCGGCGTGAAGCCGTTGCGTTCGGCGACGCGGACGACGGCGGCGAGCAACTCGCCGTCGCCGCCGGTGGGGTCGCCGACGCTGCCGCCGACCGCCCAGACGCGGGCCGCACCGGCGCGCTCGATGAGCCAGTCGGCCCAGCGCGGCGGCGTGTAGACGGAGCCGATGGGAGGTGTCTGGGGATGGATCGCCGTTGTCCTCCTACGTCCAGAATCATACGAGGTCGGTGGTCACAGCCTCGGAGGGGGACAGGCGCTGCCGCCATTTCGAGGCACTGACCACCTACCGCCGAGATTTTGCTTGACGGCCGAGCGCTGCCCGATCACAATCGAAGGCTCCTGCGACAATTCGAGTGGTTCGGCTTCGGGCCAGCGAGACACATTTCGAGGAGAGTGCCATGTCGGCCGGCCAGCGCTGGGTTGGTGCGTCCATCGTCGCGTTCGCCTGGCTCGCCGTTCGTGCGGCCGATCCACCGGCGGACCCGGACGCGATCTCACCCGCCTGGTTCAAGCTGCCAGCCGGCAACCTCTTTACCTCCGACCAGACTCGCGTCCGCGTCTACAAGTACGACGAGCACGGGAAAAAACTGCCGGCCGGCGAACAGGCCAAAGCCGGCTACCCGAAGTTCCTCTCGGCCGCCGAGGCGGCGACCTACAAGGAAGCCGACGACGAGCGGAAGGAGTATCACGGAGGTGTCGATGTCAGCAGCTACGCGAACACCGACAGTAAGACCAAGCACGGCGCAACGCTGCCCCAAGAGATTACCGCTGGGGTCTACGGCACTGTGGTCAAAGCCGACCCGAACGACCCGCTCGGGCGGGTCGTCATCAAGGTCGATGAGCGCGGCAACACGTTCGAGCTGTTGCACCTGTCGAAGATGTACCTCGCGCCGGGAACCGCGGTGACCCCGTACATGCCTCTCGGCGTCACCGGATCGAAGGGGGCGAACGCGATCCACCTGCATTTCCAGGCCAAGAACAAGTCCGGCCAGGTGCTCGATGCGACTGCGGTACTTAAGTACGCCCATAAGCCGCCGGAAAAACGCAAGAAATCGGCGTGGTTTCCGCCCGTCCCGCGGGAGTACAAGCCACCGTCGCCGGCTACCCCCAGCGCGGCTCCGCCAGCCAAAGCCGATCCGCCAGTCGCGACCGACGACCCGGCCGCCGCGATGACGCGCCGCCTCTCGTACCTCGACGCCGAGACAGAGAAGGCCGAGGCGAACGTGCGGCTGGTGTTCGACGACAACGCCAAGGCCGAGATCGATCGCGAAGGCTGCCGCGGTAAATCGAAAAAGGCTGCCGACGACAAGGCGGCCTGCGAAACGGAGGCCAAGGCACTCGCCGAGCGCAAAGCTAGCCTCCAGGAGCGCGCGACCAAGCTCAAGGACCGCCGCGCCGAACTCGACCGGGAGAAGCAACGGCTCGACGACACGAAGGCGGATTTCGACCGCCGCAAGACGACGATGGACCGGGCGAGCCGCAAGCGGGCGCTCGACGAGCTGAACGCGGCTATCGACGCCTATGCCGCGAAGGACAAGGAGTACGCCCGCGACAAGGCCGCTCTCCAGCGCGACGCGGGCGAGCTGAACCGCCAAGTCGACGCAGCCAAGGCAAAGGGTAGGGCGGCCGACGACGCGGCTGCCACCGCAGCTCGCAACGAGAAGCAACTGGCCGCCAAGAGCAAGCTGTTGGCCCTCAAGAAGACCCAGGCCGACGACGCCCTCAAGGCGCTGCGGGACGAACGGAAGCAACTCGCGGACGAACTCGCGGCCGAAAAAGCCAACGAACTCGACCCGGCCAAAGCCAAGCCGTAACCCGATGCGGAGGACGCTCATGACGCGAACCCGATTGTCGCTGGCAGCGGTCGTCGCCGTGCTGCTCGGCCCACCGCTGTCCGCGCAGGTCCGCACCCAGGCGATGCTGCGGGTCAGTGGAGAACTCCTGCCCGAACGCGGCGGCTACAAGCTGACCGCGGTGGACCCGAACGGCCCCTGTGCCGACTTGGACAAGGCCGACTTCCCCGGCCCCGGCCGTATGCGCGGCATCCTGGAGGTCGGGGACGTGATCCTTCGCATCGACGGACAGTCGTTCGCGGACCTTGCGGAGTTCCGCCGGTTGCTCGACGCCGGGTATCGAGCGAACGGCGGCACGGTACGGCTGCGCGTCCGCGACGTATCGGGCACGAAGTCGGACGACTTCATCGCCCGGCCGGTGTTGGTTCAAGTGGCCGATCCGGCGGCCGAGAAGCCGCCGGCCGATCCGCGGTCGTGGGTCGGCACACGGGTCGTGCCGGTGCGTCCCGGCGTCAAATGTGTCACTACCGATGCCAAGGGTGCGAATATCGGCAGTTGGGAGATCACCGATCCAGCGGTGACCGTCGCCGCCGAGAACGGGACGTGGGTCCACATCCGCCAGGGCAACCGGGCCGGCTGGTGTCCGCGGGTCGACGTAGTCGCCGCGGATCGAGCGGTCGCGTACTTCGCCAAGCGCACCCAGGCCGACCCGACCGACACCTACGCCTACGCCGCCCGGGCCGCCGCCCACGCCGAGTTGAAGGAGTACGACCTGGCGCTGGCGGAGTATCTGACGGCTGCCGCTGCCGAACCGCGAAACCCGCGCTGGGTCGAACGGGCGGCCGGCGTGTACGAGGCGCAGGGGAACCTATCGGCCGCGACGCGCGAATACGCCCGGGCGAACGATCTCAACCCGGAGCGGCGGGCGCAGCAGGAGGGGATCGTCCGCGAGTTGGCCGCCGCGCGGGCGGCCCTCGCCGAGCGGGAACGGAGCTACTCCGTTCGCGAGTCGGCGCTGGTAGCGCGCGCAACGACTGCGGCACCGACGGCCGAGGAGCGCGAGGAGATCGCGGCCGAGCGGGCGGCTCTAATCCGCACCCGCGAAAGTCTGAACGCGAAAGCGGAGGAGTTGGCCGTCCAGCAGGCGCGGACGGGGCAGCCCGAGCCGCTCCGTACCGAGCCCACGCCGAAATCGGAACGCGACATCACCACTACGGCAGCCAAGTTGTCGGCGTCGGCCCTGGAGTCCCTCAGTGGGCTGCAACTGGACCTGGCGTCGTCGTCGCCGGTAACGCGGCACACCGATGAGGGCGAGAAGCCAGTCATCACCGGCACCTGGGAGCCGGCCGGCGGTCGCGGCTGGTTCGTCTACGAGTTCGAGGCCGAAGGCAAAGACGGCGGCAAGGTCGTCCGCCGCCCCGGCCAGGGGAACATCGACTCCTCGGCCAAGTACGGTACCTGGAAGGCGAAGGACGCGAAGACGGTTGTCCTCGAACTGCCGGCCAGCGGCCGGCCGGGGTACAGCAGCTACTCGCCGGGAAGGACGGTGGAGGTTAAGATCGTGTCCGCCAGCGAGCTGTCGATCGGCGGCGACCCGTACCGCGGCGGCCAGGTCAAGTACGATGACGATTGACGGCCGCCGGCGGCGCGGGCGTCAGGCGTCGCCTTCGAGCAACCCCTTGAGCGCGGCCGGGAAGACGGCCCAGGTCGCGGCGTAGGTCGCGGCGAGCGGTGCCAGGACGTAGTGTTCCGGCCGCAGGAACAGCGGCATGTCCGGTACCGGGTCGCCGACGGCGGCGAACTCGACGTAGGCGGTGTGGACCGGTCCGGCGTCGTAGGCCGACACCGTGAGCGGCTTGCCATCCGGTCGCTCGAATGGCTGGTCCTCGAACTCGTCCCAGATGGCTTTGTGGATGCCGTCCGGGTCGCGCTTGGTCGGCGGGAATAGGTCGATGACCAGCAGGTGGACGCCCTGCTGGATGAGGTCGGCGGCCTTCTGGACGAACGCCCGCAGGGCTGCCACGTTCAGCTTGTTGCCAGGCGAGACGATCTCGACGACGGCGACGATCTGGCCGTGGCGGTGCCGCACCGCGATACGGTTGGCGCGGCCGGCGTAAATTTCACCCTCGATCCGCTGGCTCCAACCGACTTTCGGCGGAGCCGTCGCCACGGCCACGCCGCCGGTCTCCTCGGCCGGCTCGCTTCCTCGCTTCGGCGCGAGCTTGTGCGCCAGCACGTCCGGAATCGGGCCGCGGATGACCTGCTCGGGCAAGGCGAAGTAATTGGGCGGGAGAACGCCGCCGTTCAGCGCGGCGCTCAACGCGGTGATCCAACTTTGGTGGAAGGCGTGGAACAGCCCGGCGTCGACGCGGGCCCAGTCGTGGATCGGCACGGCTCGCCTCCTGTTCGGGCGGGACACTCGCGATTATACCCGGCTATCTACGGTGCGAACGGCGGCGCGCCGGCGGCGACCCAGGCGCGGATGACAGCCAGATCGGCCGGCGTCGGTCGCGGGTGCTTCACCTTCTTCGGCGGCATCTCGTCGTTGACGATCCGCACCACCAGCTTCGACCCGTCCGGATTGCCGGGCTTCAGCAGCTTCTCCTCGATGAGCTTCGGCACGTCGAACAGGTAGCCGAAGTCGCCGTCGTCGTCGTTCGGTCGACCGTGGCACGAGGCACAGTTCGCGTCGAGTGCGGCGCGGGCGGCGGCCGTCAGTTCGGCCCGGTCGGTCGGCACCGCGGCCGGCGGTTCCGGCGCGCGCGGCGGCGGCGCGAGTTGCCAGGTCGCCACGGCCGACGCGACGAACGTGACCACCCCGGCCGCGACCAGCGGCCAGCGCCGCCGGGTGCCGGGCACGTCGTCGCCGCGGGCCAGCGCCTCGGCGAATGCCGTCATCGATGCGAACCGATCCTCTGGCTTCTTCGCCATTGCCCGTCGGCAGATTGTCGCCAGGCGCGGGGGCTAGCC
>CAZNSL010000382.1:0-5992 GCA_964574975.1 uncultured Alcaligenaceae bacterium
GCCGCCGCGGCCGACGAGCGCCCGCCGGGCGTCGTGCCGGCCGAGGCCGCCGTTGACCAACCAGGCCGCGGTTGCCCGCAGGTCGGCCGCGCTGCCACCGCCGAACGCCAGTGGCACGCCGGCCTTGCCCAGTTCCACGAGGCCCGCCCGCACGAACTCGGCCTCCGACGGCTTCACCGGCGCGACGATGACGCCAACCCGCGCCGCTTTCAATTCGCTCACGTCGTCGATCCGCTTCGGCCCCAGCAGCACGCCGCGGAGCTTGTGGTCGGCGATCAACCGCAGCGCCGCCGACACCTCGGCCCGGCTGCCGACCTCGAAGACGGCCGCGTGCTTGCCGGCTTTCACCGGATCGAGCGCCCGGTTGCGCTCGCCCAACAGCGCCGCCTCGACCGACCGTGGCAGGTACAAGTTGGTGGTCGCCGGTAGCCCCTTCAACCGGGCGTCGATGAACTCGATCTGCCCGCCGAGCGTGGCCGGGTAACGGTCATTGCGACGGGCCGCCGCCGTCAGCACGAACTTCTGACCCGCGTCCACAGCCACCGTGGCCCCGCCGTCGCCCAGCTTCAAGACGCACGCCAGACCAGCGATGGTGTTCTCCGACGCCGGGGCCGCAACGACCGTTAGGAACCCAGCCTCGCGGTACGCCTTCATGTTGGCCGAGTCGGGGCCGATGCCGTCGGCCGCGCGGAGGTGCGCAGCGTCCGAGTCGGCCGTGCTGCCTGGGGCGATGGTGCCGTGGCCGACGACCAGGCCCGGCGTAACCACCGCGTCGCCCACGTCGATGACCGGCAGCGCCCGCCCGCTGCTTGGGGTCAGCCGGCCGTTCTCGATGGTCAGTTCGCCGGGGACGTATTCGCCGGAATCGGCGAGCAGCCGCTTGGTGCGGAGCGTGTACGCCGCGGGGAACGTCGCCGGCAGGTCGGCAACCTGAGCGTGCGGTTGAGCCGGCTCCGCATCGCCCTTCGCTTCGTGGACGATGGTGCCCTGACTGACGACGAGCCGCGTCGGCACCGAGGCATCGAGCGGGTCGCCGGCGAACACGACGAGGTCGGCGACGCGGCCGACGGCCAGCGAGCCGAACTTGTTGCCGACGCCGAGCAACTCGGCCGCGGTGCGCGTCATGGCCCGCAGCACGCGGTCGCGCGGGTAGCCCTCGGCAACCGCGGCCGCGGCCTGGAGCCGCAGGCTGGCGGTCGCCTTCGCGTCTTCGCCGAAGGTGCCGAGCGCGAACGGCTTGTCGCCTTCGACGATCCGCTCGCGCAGTTGCGCCTTCTTCGACGCCGAGGGGAACGGCCCCAGCACCGCGGCGTAGCGCCCATCGGGCACGACGCGCAGCTTGTCCATACCCTCGAAGATGGGGCGAATGCCGAGTTCGCCGGCCATCTTGAGGGCGTTGCGCACGTCGTCCTCGTGGGCGACGGCAAGTCGCAGGCCGACTTCCTTCTTCAGAACCTTGACGAGCAATTCCTTGACCGGGTCCTTCTTCGCGGGGGCCTTGCCGGCGGCGTAGGTCTTCGCGTCCTTGAGTTGCTTCGCCAGCCCGTCGGCGGAGGTCGCTCGGCTAATGGAGTTGCCGCCGGTGCCGCCGATGGCCGCCTGCACACCGGCGACCGGCCGGGTGGCGATGTCCTCGACCGACTTGGCCGGCCCGACGCGCAACACCGCGCCGCTGCCGGCGAAGCTGCCGGACGCCGGCTGCACGTACACGGCCGTCACGCCCTGCGCGGCGGCGTCGCGCCACTCGTCGGCGTAGGGATCGACGCCATCGAGGATGTTGAGGTTGCCGCCGCTGCCGCCCTCTTTCGCCGCGCCGCTCTGGAGCCAGAGGACGCCGTGCGCGTCGATCAGGCCCGGCGTGACGACGTGCCCGGCCGCGTCGATCTTGCGCGCTCCGGCCGGCACTGGCACGTCCTTGCCGAGAGCGGTGATGGTGCCACCGTCGATGACGATGGTGCCGACGAAGTCGCCGGCGTCGGTCTGCGTCTTGATGAGCGCCCCGACGACGGCGACGGCCCCGGCCTTTGCCGCGGGCACCGGCGCGGCGGTTTCGCGGGTGGGCTTTTTGGCGACGACTTCATCGGGCGTTTCGCGGCCGCCGCTGAATGAGGAAAGGGCGAGGACCGCCGGGACGAGGAGGAGGCGGAAGCGACGCATAGGTCACCGTCCCAGGACTAGCGCGGCAAATATCGACGAATTGCGGACCATTGACAATTAACGAACCCGTAACGCCTGGGCAAGCCGGCGGGGCGACGTCCCCGGGATTTCTCATCATTTCGGGGCCGGCTGTAAGGGTGATGCATGTGATGGCGGTCCCCGCGCGGCACGGTTGGTCCGAGCCGCGCACGCAGGCCGCACTGCGGCCGGAGTTACTGGACGAACTCGCAAGCCGGGTGCCATGCTTGCCGAGCTGGGCAAGCATGGCATCGGGCCACATGTCGGGTAGAATGTGTCGATAAAGGACCACGCCATCAACCGCGCCGAATCCGTATCGGACATTCCCCGGTGTTCCATTCGCGCAGTGACCGATCCAACCGTCATCGCGGCGGCGAACGCCGTTCGAAAGAAGGCGGAAATGAACCGCGTCCTGCACGAATGCGCTGCCAACCTCCACATCTGGATTGATTACGATGTCGTCGACGACGCGCCACTTGCGACGGGCCATGGTGCGACCACGGAAGCCGCACCCCTGCGGGCGAACGCTCGTGCCGCGCTGCTCCACGCCCACGGCAACGAGCCGCCGCACTGACAACTGGATTCACCGCGGCCCGAACAGCGTCGCCAGCGGCAGGCTCCAGCCCGGCACCAGAGGCGTCTCGAGCGCCGCCGGCTCCGCGACGATCCGCATATCGTGGAGCGAGTCGTAGACGTACACCTGTCGCACCCGCAGCAACACGACCCACACTTGCCGGACACCGTGGTAGAAGTACTCGGCTACCTTGTCGATCACGTCGTCCATCGAGTCGTTCCGGCTGACGACCTCGACCGCCAAGTCTGGCACGACCGGCCAGTCGCCCTCGCCGGGCGGCCGGCGGTCGACCGGCCAGCGCTCGGCCGAGACGAACGCCACGTCGGGGCGTCGCTTGAGCTTGTCGTTGGGTTCGAGGACGAAAAGCATTTCGGAAACCGCTGAACCGAGTCGCCCGGCTTCGACATGCGACCAGAGAGAACCGTGTAAGCGGTTGCCGACCCAAGTCGATTCGGCGCTCATAACCTTCTCCACGATTTCGCCATCGACGACTTCGTAAAGGATGCCCGGATCGATCATTACGGTCGGATCGGACGGCGTGGCGACGCTCATGTTCAACCCTCCGAGATTTCAAAACGTAATACCAATATACCCGCCTCCCTTCGCCGCCGCGAGGTCGGCCGGAGCCGTCGCATTCATCGCGCCACCTGTCCCGAAACCGCGCGACGAAAGTCGCCCGTTACGCCAGGGCCAACCCCAGCCCGATCCGCCGCAGCACCTCAGCCCGGCCCAGGATCACCAGGCAGTCGAACAGGCCCGGCCCCACTTCGACGCCCGTCGTCGCCACGCGCAAGGGGTGTACCATCTCGCCGGGCTTGATCGACTTCGCCGCGCAGAAGTCGTGCAGCAGCTTCTCCAACGTCGGCGCGTCGAACGGCTCGGCCTTCTCCAGTTCCGGCGCGAACGCCCGCAGCAGGTCGGCGGCCCCGGCCTTCTTCAAGCGCTTCTCGACCGACTTCGGCTCGTACGCCGGGTCGGCCCGAAAGAACGGCGGGGCGTAGGTCAGGATGTCGCTGAACAGCTTCAGCCGGTCGCCGCATGCCGCCACCACGCGCGTCAGCTTGTCGCGCTCGGCATCCGTCAGCGTCGCACCGACGTAGCCGCCGCGGCGCAGGAACGGCTCGCAGCCGGCGACGCGCTCGGCCAGCGGCATCTCCTTCATGGACTCACCGGCCAGCCAGGCCAGCTTGTCCGGGTCGAAGCTCGCCGGGGCGCTACTCACCCGCTCCAGGCTGAAGTTGGCGATCAGGTCGGCCGTCGAAATCTTTTCCGTCTTGTCGTCGAGCGACCAGCCGAGACGGGCGAGGTAGTTGACGAGCGCCTGCGGCAAATAGCCCAGCTCGCGGTAGAAGGCGACCGTCGCCGGATTGAGGTCGTCGC
This sequence comes from uncultured Alcaligenaceae bacterium, assembly GCA_964574975.1. GTDB lineage: Bacteria > Planctomycetota > Planctomycetia > Gemmatales > Gemmataceae > JAXMAS01. The sequence continues at coordinate 4,130 of CAZNSL010000382.1, forward strand.
GGGCGTCGATGTCGGCGTCCGAGTAGCCAACCGCGCGCAGCTTCGCGCGCACCTCCGGCGTGACGAACTTCTTCATGTCGCGCTTCGACAGTTTCTTCGACGACTTCGGCTCGTTGACCACCGGGACGTGCGCGAACGTCGGCCGGGTGTAGTTGAGCGCGTCGTAGATCAGGCACTGCGTCGGCGTGTTCGACAGGTGTTCCGCCGCCCGGACGACGTGGGTGATTTGCATCGCCACGTCGTCCACGACCACGGCGAAGTTGTACAGCGGCCGTCCGTCCGGCCGAACGATCACGGGGTCGCCCACGGTGTCGGTCTGCACCTCGACCCGGCCGCGGATGACGTCGTCGATCGCGACCGTCTGGCCCTCCGGCACCTTGAGCCGCAGGGCCGTCGGCTTCTCCTGATAAAGGCGCACGTTATCGGCGGACGGCGTGTCGCGGTGCGGGCCGCGGTGGACGTACGGCTTCTTCGCCGCCTCCGCCGCCTTGCGCTCCGCGTCGAGCTGGTCCTTCGGGACGTAGTCCGGGTAGGCGTGTCCCGATTCGAGCATGCGCATCGCCGCGTCGGTATAGAGCGGGCCGCGCTGCGACTGGAAGTACGGCGCGTGTGGTCCGCCGATTTCGGGGCCTTCGTCCCAGTCGATGCCGAGCCAGCGGAAGCCGTCGAGGATCGGCTGAAGCGCTTCGGGCTTGTTGCGCTCGGTGTCGGTGTCTTCGATCCGTAGGACGAAGGTGCCGCCGTGCCGGCGCGTCAGCAGCCAGTTGAACAGCGCGGTACGGACGCCGCCGATGTGTAGGTAGCCGGTCGGCGAGGGAGCGAAGCGGGTGCGGAGTGTCATCCGATCAGTTTACGGACGCAGCATCCTTCGCCACGGGCACGTCAACGGTGCCGTTGCGGTCGGGCCGACGGTTCTCCACCAGAGTCACGGTCACGCCCTCCTGCACGACCTTGCCCTCCTGGTTGACGAGTTGCCGTAGCCAGACGACCTCGCCGCGCCGACCCCGACCGCGCGACTCCAACGTCAGCACCTTGGTGCGGACGCGGATCGTATCGCCGATGAAGACCGGCCCTTTGAACTGCCAGTCGCGGATGGACAGGAACGCGATGGTACGCGTCGGCGGACTGAGCGTGCCCAGGCCGCTGCCGACCGACATGACGAGCATGCCGTGGGCGATCGGCCGGCGAAACGGCGTGGTGGCGGCGAACTGGTGATCGATGTGGATGGGGTTGAAGTCGCCGCTCTGGCAGGCGAAGTTGACGATGTCCGTCTCAGTGATGGTACGGCCCTGCGACTCCCACTCCTGGCCGACCGTGAGGTCGTCGAAGTACAGGTGGCTGTCGGTGAAGGCCATGAGAGGGTTGTGGTTATTGGCCGGCGGCTAGCCGCCTAACAATGGCTTCGGCCGACGGTCGGGGGCCGCCGAATCGATGCCGACGTATACGAGTTCGGCCTCCGTGACCGCGAACGTCTGCGCCCCGCGTTCCGCCTCCACCGTCACCTTCACGGTGATCGAGGTCTTCCCCATCCGTACCAAAGTCACCAAGCATCGTACCACATCGCCCACGAGAACCGGCAGCTTGAATTCGACGCGATTCACGGCGACAGTGACTAATACGGGTACGGTCCCGCCGGCTTGAATGACGAGGTGCTTTGCGCCGGTGTGGCCGGCCATATCGATCAGGCTGAGGATGACGCCGCCGAAGATCGTCCCCTGCGGGTTCTCGTCCCGCGGCATCATAACGGTTTGCAGCGCGACGTACGGCTCCCCGGGTGCGGTGGCCATGCGAGTATTGTCGGAGTTCCCGGCCGCGCGACCACCCCCAGTGCCTTAGCCCCGGAGGGGCGGCCGTGGGTAGCCA
>CAZNSL010000383.1:0-5989 GCA_964574975.1 uncultured Alcaligenaceae bacterium
GCGGCTCACCCCTTCCTCCAGCCAGTAGCGCACGAGTGGGTTGCCCTCGTCGGTGGTGAGGGCCAGTTCGCCCTTGGCCCGGTGCTTCTTGAGCAGGGCGAATGTTTCCGGCCACAGCTTGTAGGCGACGACCGGGCCGTTCCGCTCCCGCGTCTTGCTCCGGGCGCGGGTGAGCGTGCCCTTCGCCCAATTCACCTCGTCCTGCCGCAACTCGGCGATGTCGTTCTGGTACATGCCGCAGTTCAGCATGAGCAGCAGGTAGAGGTTGGTGCGTTCGGAGAATCCCTCGCAGGCCGCGAGCAGCGCCCGCACCTCCTCGGGCGTGAACACCTCGATCTTCGCGGCGGCGGAGTGGTTGAAGCGGAACCGGTGCGAGCGGATGTTGCCGGGCAAGGGGATCAGCTTCAACTCGGCCAGGCGGGAGATGAACTGCTTGGCGGTCATCATCAGCGTGTGGGCGTAGTTGGGGGAGTATTTGCCGGAGCCGACCTGGACGGACAGGTGCGTGAAGAAGCCTTCCAGACTGGCCTCGTCGATGGCGTCGATGGCGGCGTCGCCGCCGATCCAATCGACGAAGTTGCCGATGTTGCGGCGGTAGGCGTCGTAGCGGCCCTCGCTCATCTGTCCGGCGACGCAGACGCCGTGGAGCAGTTGCCGCCAGGATTCGACCTGCGCCTTGACGGTACGCTCCGGCGTCGGCCCGTTGGCGGTGGCGTCCACGATGGCGCCCGCCTGCTCCTTCAGCTTGCGATACTGCCCGGTGCCAACCAGTGAATCGACCAACTTCTCGCGGCTCTCCTCGTCGAGCTGCTGCCAATCTTGCACCATGCTCCACACCTTGAAGGCGTTGGCGCGGATGTCCTCCTCGCTCGGCGGCTGGGCTTCGATCTCCTTGCGCTTCGCCTCCCACCAGTCGTTGGCGGCCCTGGCGGACGCTTCCTTACTCTCGGCGGTCCCGAGCTGACGGCAGGAGACGCCGTACATCTTGCCGTTGTGCTTCTTGAGCCAGCGCTTGCTGGCGGGAACCCACGTCATCGTGTGTTTGCGGGCCACCGAACACCCCAGGCTGTAAACCCGTGTAAACCGACAAATGCCGCACTTTCAGCATAGCGCGACGAGGCGGCCCGTCAAGGTTTTGTAAACCGATTTGTAAACCAAAAGTGGGGTGAGAGGGGCGAGCCGGTTTACGGCCGTCGCATGGAAGACGGCCTATGCGTTAGAGTATTATGCCGTCTTTTCCGAGGTTTCTGCGATGAGATGTAGAAGGGAGAGCGGCCTTGTGCGCCAACCCAAAAGGCATTTCCAGTGCCGCGCCTTCGACCACTCGGCCAACTCTCCAGCGTTGCCACGGAGGCTCACCACGAGCTTCGACAAACCTTCATCGACCAAGCGGCCGACAGAAGTTCTCAGCTCAAGCGTGGAGGCATCGCCTTCGATTCAAACTATCTTGCATCCTGCTGGGCGGCAAGAAACCGTACATCGCGGTGGAATGGATGCGGTCGGTCGGGATCGGGTTCAACCGTTGGCTCCGGCGAATACCAAACCGAGCGACTGGTCGGAGCCGGGTTCGACCGAATCGCGCGGGATCAGTATTCCGCAACCGACATCGGCGCGGCGAGTCGGCGCGCGCATTACTGGCACTATGTTCACTTACGCCGTCGTCGCGCTGACGCTGAAGAAACGCTACCGCCCGCGGTTGCTCTCGTCGCACATGGACGAGTTCGGGGCGTGGACGAGCTTCCGCGCCGCCCCACCGCCGGCGATTCTCGCACGGGTGGACGACGGCAGTCTCAATGGCGTCTCGATCCTTTCGTGCAAGGGGCTCAACAGCGATGAACTCGACCGCGATCGGCAGTTCTTCGCCGAGGTACGGGCGCTGCTGCAAGGGTGAACGGCGCACGCCTCCGATTCGACCACGGCCGAGTGTACGAGACCGGGCGGTTGAGCCGCCCCGATCGCAACGGCTGGTCGCGTCTTAACGGGCTTGTTAGTGTAAGGGGAACTGGCGACCGCTCCGCGCGCGCCGCGGGCACCGCTCAGCGCCGGCCACGGATGGCACCGCCCTGCGCGAACGCCTCATGCCCCGCGAACCGGCCATTCGATCATCCCTGAAGATACTGTCGGCGGACGGCCACGCTCCCGTTGTCGCGCCGGTGCCAGCCCGGCCGGCCCTGCCACCACCCGGCTCCGCACCACCGTAAAGGATTTCCCATGGCGAAGAACTGGTTCTCCCGCTGGCTCGGCCGTGGCCCACGCCCCGCGCGCTCGACGACGCCGTACCTGCTCCGTACGCTCGAGTCGTTGGAGGCGAAGGTCACGCCGACCATCCTGCTGAGCAACGTCACGATTCAGTCCGAAAACCCTGGCACCCCCGGCCAGGTGCTCGAGGGCGAGGTGGCTGTCCTCACCGCCACCTACACCGCCATCAACCCGATCGGCACCCTGACTCTGGTCATCGACTGGGGCGATAACCCCGGCAACCCGCCGCCGCCGGTGCCCGTCGTGCCGACGGTCATTCCGGTCCAGCCCGGTGCCAACCAGACCGTCACCGTCAGCCACCGCTTCCTGGACGATAACCCGACCGGCACGCCCATCGACCTGGCCACCGTAACTGTGCGACTGCTCGACAGCGGGCCGAGCGTGATCGTTAACCAGGACAACTCGCAGCCCGGCCGTTACGACGCTTACGATATCCCCGGATACGACATCAACCTCGGCGACGCCTTCGCCCTCCGCGGGGCCGCCAGCGGCGTCACCCCGGTCGCTTCGCTCGATAACGCCAACAACAACACATCGGCGACCGTGTCGTTCAACGGGACGTTCACCTACTACGGCAAGCAATACTCGGCCGCCAATGCCACCGAGAACGGCCTGCTGGCCTTCGATGGCACCAACACGTCTGGCAACAATGGCAGCCTGACGACGACGACTGCCCCGGCACTGATCGCCCCGTTCTGGACCGACCTACGCACCGGCATGGGCGTCAACTCGCGGGTCTTCACCCGCAACGTCGATCTCAACGGCGACGGCACTAACGACTGGTTCATCATCGAGTGGCACAACGTCCGCTCGGCCGGCGGTTCGCCCGACCCGGTGACGTTCCAGGCGATCCTGCAATTGGGCACCGGCACGACCAACGGCGATGTCATCTTCAACTACGTCGATACGACGTTCGGCAACCCGACGATCGATTACGGCGTGAACCTCAACATCGGCATCAAGAGCGGCTTTAACCCGACGCCGGCCCCGGGCGTCGGCACGCCGCAAACCGGTAACACGTCGTTCACCGGTAGCCGCTCGCGTACCGGCGACGGGCAGGCCGTCCGCTTCAGCGTCACCGACGCAGGCCTCGCCCGGATCACCGGACCGAACGACTTCGGCTACTCGGCCTTCCGCATGCCGTTTTTGACCGAACTCACAGGGCCCGTCACGCCGGGTGCCGACGAATTGGGTCTGACTCCGCCGCCGCCCACGCCCGTTCCGCCGCGCGACAACTTCGGTCTTCTGGGCGGGGCTGGTGCGTTCACCGACGAGGAAGCCAGCCCGACGGCCCAACAAGTCGGCAACAGCAATTTCACCTTCTACGGCAACGAGATTCCGACGCTCAATTTCTCGACGAGTGGTCGCGGTTACGTGCGGCTCGCCGGTACCTCGCCGACGCCGGCCGATGTCAACACCGACCTCGGCACCAGCCCGAACGCCGCTCTGGTCGCCTCCCTGTGGGACGAGTGGGTCGGGCCAAACCCGCCGACTTCGCTCGTGATCGGCCGGCTGGTCGATATCGACGGCGATGTGGCCACGGTCACCACCGACGCGAATCTGGCCGAGTTCTTCATCATCGAATGGTCGAACCTGCAGAACAACGGTGTCACAACCACGCCGGCCCCGACCGCGACCTGGCAGGTGATCTTCGAGCTGAACACCGGCTCGAACGATAGTGGCGACATCTACTTCAATTACCTCGACACCGATGTCGGCGTCAACGCCATCAGTGGCGGAGCCAGCGCCACCGTCGGTATCAAGAACCTCGGCGACGCAAGCCCACCCAGCGACCCGTTGCGGGCCTTATTCAACCCCGGGACCCCAAGCGGCAACGTCCTGGCAAACATCGCTCCGGACACCGGTACGCCAACGCCCGGCCGGACGATCGGCATCTTCCAGGTGTCGTCGCAGCCGGTCACGGCCACCATCACGGTTATCAACGTCGCGCCGACGCTTCTAGACTCAAGCCTCGGTGACGGTCAGACGGTCGAGGGGCAAACGTTCACCCGCACGGTCCAGTTCACCGACCCCAGCGGGTTCGACCTCGCGGGTACCACCATCGTTCCGGGGGCCGGCGACTTCTTCAACTTCACGGTCGACTGGGGCGACGGCTTCACCGAGAACTTGACGGTGCCGGCCGGCACGCGGCAGTTCAACATGTCGCACATTTACCGCGACGACGGCACGTTCACGCAGGGCACGGGGACGTACACTGTCCGGTTGATGAACTTCCGCGACGACGATACGGGTACGGTGACGCCCGACCGCACGTTCCAGGTCACCGTTGCCAACGCGGACCCGGTCCTGAATCTGGCGACGCAGACGTTCCTCATCGTGCCGGGCCAGCCGTTCAGCTTCCCGAACGCGGGCACGTTCAGCGACCCGGGCGTGTCCTACGACAACGACGGAGCCGGTCCCGGCGGCACTCGCGAGTTCATCTTCATCGACGTCGATTGGAAGGACGGCACGCCGATCGAGACCGTGCAGTTGCCGGCCAACGGCAACATCTCCGGCAGCGTCACGCCGGCGGCCCCGCTCAGCGGCGTGCAGTACCAGCCAACGACCGGCACCCTCGGCCTGTTCCACCGCTTCAACGGCGTTGGCGCGTTCGAGGTGATGGTGACCATCCGCGACGACGACGGCGGCACCATGACGCAGACGTTCGTCGTCGAGGTCGGCCCGCCGAACGTGTACGCCGTCGGGGCCGACGCCGGCGGTCAGCCGATCGTCCGCGTCTTCAGCTCGCGGCTCAACCTCCAATACGCTCAGTACGTCGCCTACGAGTCGTCCTTCAGCGGCGGCGTCCGCGTGGCCGCGGGCAAGGTCAACGGCGACACCCTGGCCGACGTAGTGACCGCCCCCGGCTTCGGCGGCGGGCCGATCGTCAAGCTGTTCGACGGGGCGACGCGGGCCCAGTACGCCCAACTCGTGCCCTACGACATCAACTTCCGCGGCGGCGTCTACGTCGCGGTCGGCGACATCAACGGCGACGGTTTCGCGGACATCGCCACCGGCGCAGGCGAAAGCGGCGGGCCGCACGTCCGCGTCTTCAGCGGCTTCAACGGTACCATCCTGTTCGACAAGATGGCGTTCGACCCGAACTTCCGCGGCGGCGTCCGCGTGGCCCTGGCCGATGTGACCGGCGACGGCCGCAACGACGTCATCGCCGCGGCCGGCCCCGGCGGCGGCCCACACGTCAAGGTGTTCGACGGCCGCACCGGCGCACTGGTGTCGAGCTTCTTCCCCTACGCCACGAACTTCACCGGCGGCGTGTTCGTCTCCGGGGCCGACTTCACCGGCGACGGCTTCGCCGAGGTCGTTACCGGCCCCGGCTTTGGCGGCGGGCCACACCTGCGAGTGATCGACGTGGTGCGGAACTCGGTCGTGTTCGAGACGCTGGCATTCCCGCCGGGCAGCTCGACGCCGCCGCCCGGTTCGCCCAACGTGCTGTGGCAGAGCGGACTGCGCGTCGGCGTGACTGCGTTCGGCGTTGGCGACCCGCCGACGCTCGACGGCCAGCCCGACATCGTCGTCGGCCCGGCAACTGGACAGCAGAGCTTCGTCAAAGTCCTCGACGGTGGCAACCTCAGCGAACTGACGGCCTTCCGCTCGTTCGACCCAACGTTCCTCGGCGGCGTCTTCGTCGGCGGCAACGCGTGACGGGGTTTCGGCCTGAAGGTTCCGTCGGTCGCGTAGGGTGGGACTCGCCAAACTCGTCCCACCCTAC
>CAZNSL010000384.1:0-5986 GCA_964574975.1 uncultured Alcaligenaceae bacterium
CCCTGGGCGGCCACATCGCCCGCACCGTCTACGTCGATTCCGGCTCGTCCGATGGCTCGCCGGATGTCGCCCGTTCGCTCGGGGCCGAAGTCGTGGACCTCGATCTGTCCACGCCGTTCACGGCCGCCCGTGCCCGCAACGCCGGTTTTACCCGCCTCCTCGAACTGTTCCCCGACACCGAATACGTCCAGTTTCTGGACGGCGACTGCGAGCTGCACCCCGACTGGCTGGCCGCCGCCGCGAAGGCGCTCGCCGCCGATCCGTCCACCGTGGCCGTCTTCGGCCGACTGTGCGAGCGGCACCCGGAGCGGTCGGTCTACAACCGCTTCTGCGACATCGAGTGGGACATGGCCCGGCCGGGTGAGGCAAAGGCGTGCGGCGGCAACGCGCTGATGCGCGTCGCGGCAGTGCGGACGGCCGGTGGCTACGACCCGGAAGTGCTGGCGGCCGAGGACGACGAACTGTGCCTGCGGCTGCGGCGGGTTGGCGGTCGGATCGTGAGGTTGGACGCCGCGATGGGCTGGCACGATGCGGCCATGACGCGCTTCGGTCAGTGGTGGACGCGCTCGGTGCGTACCGGCTTCGCCTACGCCCAGGGGGCGGCGCTGCACGGCCGGTCGCCGGAGCGGCACTTTGTGGCCGAAGTCCGCCGGGCATGGATGTGGCTGCTGGTGGTCATCGCGGCACTGGCGCTGGCGTGGCCGACGCGCGGGTGGTCGCTCGCGTTGTTCGCGTACTTCGCGTTCAGCGGTTACCGCTTCTACCGCCACCTGCGCTCGCGCGGCGTTGCTCGGCGGGATGCGGCGGCATATGCCTTCGCGGGCTGGTTCGTGAAGCTGCCGCACTGCGTCGGCACGGTACGGTACTGGTGGCGGCGCTGGCGTCGCGGCCCCCTGCGATTGATCGAGTACAAGTGAGGCGACGGAGTGGTGACGCCGTTGACTGGGAATTTCCTCGGCTCACAACCTCACCACCCGACCACTCCGCCACCTAAACTGATCGCATGACGACTGCTGCGATCTTGGGGGCCGGCTACATCGCCGACTGGCACGCCAAAGCCCTCCGCGCCCTCGGTATCCCTCTCGTAGCCGTCTGCGACGTGAGCGCCGGTCGCGCCCGTCAGTTGGCCGATACCCACCGCATCCCGGCCGTCTACTCCGACCTTGCCGCAATGCTCGACGCGGCCAAGCCACACGTCGTCCACGTCCTGACGCCGCCGGAACATCACTACCCGGCAGCCGAGCAGATCCTCAAGGCTGGTCGCCACGCCCTGATCGAGAAGCCGCTGGCCCTGACGCCGGAGGACTGTCGCCGACTCGGCGAGGCCGCGTCGGCCGCCGCTCGCGCCGTCGGCTGCACGCACAACTTCCTGTTCGCCGAGCCGTATCGCCGGCTACGGGCCGACGTGAAGGCCGGCCGGCTCGGCCGCCTCGAACGCGTCCAGATCGTCTGGAACAAGGAACTCGGCCCGGTGCGTTCCGGGCCGTTCGGCGCGTGGATGCTCCGCGCCCCTATCAACGTCGTGCTGGAAGTCGGTCCACACTCGGTGGCCCACGCTCTCGACCTGTGCGGCGACCTGACGTTGCTGTCCGCGGACGCCACGCGTGAGGTCGAGTTGCCCAACGGCTGCCTGTTTCGCCGCCGCTGGCGCTGCCGGGCGCAAGCCGGGGACGTGGAAGTCGATCTCGACTGGTCGTTCGAGTCGGGGCCGACGGAGCATTTCGTGCGCGTGCGCGGCGCGGCCGGCGTCGCCGTCGCCGACTTCGAGGCGAACACCTACGTCCTCACTCGGCCCGGCGACAGCGGCCAGGACGACGTGGAGCGCTGGCGCACGACCGCCACCGCCGGCGAGGCGCTCAGTCACCAGAGCATGACGCAGTTCGGCCGTTACGCGCTGTCGAAGGTGAAATTGTCGAAACGCGGTAGCCCATTCGGGTCCGGGTTGATGGACGCGATTGCCACGTTCTACGGCGGGCTGCCGGCCGTCGAGGCCCGGCTTGGTGCGGCGTTCGCCGCGCGCGTGGTCGGAACGTGTGCAGAGATCGGCACGACGGCCGTACCGGGGGCGGCGGCCACTGGCGTCTACCGCGCTCCGGTGTCGCACAGCCACGGCCCGCCGAAGGTGCTGGTCCTCGGTGGCACCGGATTCATCGGCCAGGCGCTCGTGCGCCGGCTCACCAAGACGGGCCGGGGCGTGCGGCTCTTGGCCCGCGATCCAGTGAACCTACCGCTATCGCTGCGCGGCCTGCCGCTGGAGGCGGTGCGCGGCGACGTGACGGATACGGCCACGCTGGAACCAGCCCTCAACGGCATCCGCGAGGTCGTCCACCTCGCCCGCAGCGGCGGCACCACTTGGGAGGACTTCAAGCGGCTCGACGTGGAGGCGACGCGAACGCTCGCCGAATTGTGCCTGGCCAAGGGCGTCCGCCGGCTGCTCTACACGGGTACCATCGATAGCTACGACCGCAGCGACCCGAAACAGGTCATCACCGAGGCAACGCCGCTGGACCCACGGATCGACCGCCGCAACCCCTACGCCCGCGCCAAGGCCGCGGCCGAACGGCTACTGATGGAACTCCACGCATCGAAGAAGCTGCCGGTGGTGATCGCCCGACCCGGTGTGGTCGTTGGCGTCGGCGGCAGCCCGTTCCATTGGGGCGTGGCGCAGTGGCCGGCCCCGTACGTCGCTCGCTTTTGGGGCCGCGGCGACAACACGCTGCCGCTGGTGCTGGTGGAAGACGTGGCGCGGGCGCTGGCCATGATGCTGGAGAAGCCGGACATCGAAGGCGAGTCGTTCAACCTGGTCGCCGGCGGCGGCGTGACGGCCCGCGACTACGTCGCGGCGCTCGACGCGGCCCTGGGTGGTGGCATCGACGCGCAGCCGAAACGGGTGGCGAGCTACCTCGCGGCCGACTGGCTGAAGTACGCGGTGAAGGTGCTGGTGCGGCACCCGAAGCGCAGTCGGCCGAGTTGGCGCGACTGGGCGACGCGCGGCGAGCTGTCGCGGTTCGACTGCACGAAGGCGAAGCGCGTGCTGTCGTGGCAGCCGGTGTCGGACAAGGTGACGCTGTTGCGCGAGGGCGTCGAGTTGCCGGCGCGGCACTGGATTCAGTAGCCGGCGCTGCCTTAGCCCCGGAGGGGCGGTCGTTGGTAGCCAGGGGTGTCAACCCCTGGGAACCTAAGTGGGCAAGACCCCGGCGAGCCGGGAGCGTGAGCGACCGGAGTGCAGGCGCTGCGACTTCCCTCCGGTCGCTCACGCTCCCGGCTCGCCGGGGTCTTGCTCTAAACGTCTCGCTCCCCGAAAGCTGGGGCTGACGCCCCTGGCTACCAACGGCCGCCCCTCCGTGGATAAGACAGGTGACACTGCCCAACCGGAGCCTTATGCCCCTCCTGCACCACGACCTGACGCGTGCCGCTCGCTGCGGCCGGCTCACGCTGGTGCGGTCGCTTTATGCTCTCGCCCTGTTCGGCGTGGCGGCCCTCGCGTTCGCCGGTCGGTTCTCGCTACGCGGGCTGGCCGACGCCCAGGTTCTACCGCGCGACGAGATGGCCCGTTTCGCCGCCGAGTTCGCCGATCGCTGCGCCTGGGTGCAACTGATCGCCGTCGCCGTGCTGGCCCCGGCGCTGGCCGCCCCGGCGTTTGCGGAGGAGCGACAGCGCGGCACCCTCGACCTGCTCCTGATGACCGGGCTGCGGCCGGGGGCCATTGTCCGCGGCAAGCTACTGGCCCGCGTCGCGCAGCTGCTCGGCGTATTGCTCGTCGGCGTGCCGGTCGGGGCCGTCATGCTCCTGTTGGGTGGTGTGGATTGGCGCTACCCCGTCGGCGCATTCGTCATCAGTGCCGGGCTGGCGGCGAGCCTCGCTGCCCTCGGCCTGGTCTGTTCGGCGCGGGCAAAGTCGGTGCCGGCTGCGGCGGCGGCGACCTACGGGTTGGCAGCCCTGGCGGCACTGGTGACGGTCGTCGTTCCACTAGGGTGGTTCGTCAACCCGGCGGTATTCCTGGCATCGTGGGCCGGCGGGATTCCGGAGGCGTGGTTCACTGGGGCGCTGCTGTGCGGTGGCGTTCACGTCGCGGTGGCTCTGGTGCTAGCGCGGGTGGCCGCGCGGCTACTGACACCCGACCGCGACGCGCGCGAACACGCCGTCGCCGAGGCGGTGCGCTTGAGTCGCAAGGCCAATCGGGGCGGGTTCCGGCCGCCACCGAGCGACATTGCCGTCCTCGCCGGGGCGGCCTTCGAACTGTTGCGCCGGCCAGCGCCATCGCCCATGCCGTCGGCGAAGGCGCTGCGCGTCTTCCCGGTGCCGCCGATCGCGGGTGACCCGCTCGTGTGGAAGGAGGTCTATTTCGGCGGCAACCCGGCCTTCGGCGAGTTGGTCCGCTCAATCGGTTGCCTGATACTCCTACTCGAAGCGCTGGTCGCGGGGGCGGCCGTGTTCCTGCTGGCGCTGGTGTCGGTGCCGCCGCCGGATGTCGTCCGCGACATCGGCGAGATGGCCCGAGGGTTGGCCGTCCTGTCGCTGACCGGCATGGTACTCGCGGTGACGGCCTACGCGGCCGGCAGCGTCACCCGCGAGCGCGAGCATAAGACACTCGACGCGCTGTTGTCGTTGCCCGCTGGACGAGTCGCTGTGCTGCGGGCCAAGTGGATCGGCAGCGTCCTGCGCGGCCGGTGGCCGTGGGTGACTGCGGCCGTGGCGCTAACCATCGGCTGCATCGCCGGCGACCTGCACCCACTTGGGGCGCTGGCGGTGGCGCTCATCGCGCTGGTCCACGCCGCGTTCTTCGCGTCGCTGGGCGTCTGGCTGTCGGTCGAATGCGCCGGCACCGGGCGGGCGGTCATCATCGCCGGCGTGTTGCTGATCGGGCTCGTCGCCGCGCCGTGGGCGCTGGCCGACGCCGACACGTTCGGTACGGCTCTCGGCGGCCTGTTGCGGTCGGGGGCGCTGAATCCGCTGACGGCGTGGGCACGGGCGGCCCACCGCACACTGCCGCCCTTGTGGCCGGGGCACGTCGTTGCCGCAGGCATCTACCTCGCCGGGGCGCTGGTCTTCGTGGCGCTGGCGCAGTGGCGGTTCCGCCGGGAGGCCGTCGCATGGAGCGGATCGCATTCGTGACCGGACGGCTCGCCGAACCGGCCCTGCGCCGCATGGTCGCCGCTCTGGCGGTCGATGTCGGCTTCGAGCCGGTCGTCGCCGTGTTGCCGATTACGGTTGCCGCCCTCGCCACCACGAACTGGGTTGCCCGTCACGTCGCGCTCCCAGCCAGCGTCAGCCGGGTCGTCCTGCCCGGCCTGTGTCGCGGCGACGTATCGGAGGTGGCGAATGCGACCGGCGTGCCGACCGAGCGCGGCCCGGACGACCTGCGCGACCTGCCGGAACACTTCGGTCGTGGCCCCATTGGCCCGCCGCCCGGCTACGGCGGCTACGACATCGAAATCCTCGCCGAGATCAACCACGCCCCGCGCCTGCCGCGCGACGAGTTGTTGGCCCTCGCCCGGCAGTATCGCGCCGACGGGGCCGATGTCATCGATCTCGGCTGCGACCCTGGCGCAACCTGGGCCGGCGTCGCCGACGCGGTGACGGCGCTGCGCGACGACGGTATGCGCGTCTCGATCGACAGCTTCGACCCGGCGGAAGTCGCCGCCGCGACGAAGGCTGGGGCCGAACTGGTGCTGAGCGTCAACGCCAGCAACCGCGACGCCGCGGCCGACTGGGGCGCGGAAGTCGTCGCCATTCCCGACACGCCGGCCGACCTCGCCTCGCTGGACGCGACGGCCGAGGCACTCACGAAGTCCGGCGTGCGCTTCCGTCTCGACCCAATCCTGGAGCCGATCGGCTTCGGCTTCGCGGCGTCCCTGGGCCGCTACCTCGACGTGCGTCGGCGGCACCCGGACGCGGCGATGATGATGGGCGTCGGCAACCTGACGGAATTGACCGGCGTGGACTCGGCCGGCGTCAACGTGTTGCTGGCCGGCGTCTGTCAGGA
>CAZNSL010000385.1:0-5973 GCA_964574975.1 uncultured Alcaligenaceae bacterium
TCCGATATGCGAGATCGACCGTGTCATGCCGAAGCATGCAAAATCCGCATGAATCGGTATTTGCCAGGAAGTTCCATTGACGACGCCAACGCGACTCACCCCGGTGTCACGAGCGCAGCCGCTGCCGGTGCCCTTGAGCTTGCCGCCCTGGGGCTGCGATTCCTCTGGGGGTCGCATCAGCGACCATCCCTTGAGGCAGGCGGCGGCTCGAGCGTGGCCTTACCTTATCGATGTATCGAAGAGAGTGTTCCTGGCGCTGCTCCTTCTCGCATGCAGTCTGCCGGCGCCGGGCGCGGCGGCTCAGGGGCCGGCGAACGTACTTGTCATCTACTCCAACAATCGCCTACTGCCCGCAAATGTCGACTTCGACCGCGGACTGAACGAGGCTGCCGAGGGATCGGCCAATGTGCGCTATTTCGCCGAGTTCCTCGACTCACCCGAATTCGGCGGCGAGGCGTACGCGCAGCAAATAGCCTCCTACCTGAGAGAAAAATATTCGGCGCGCCGACCGCGGGTGGTCGTCGCCGGCGGTCAGGCCGCACTAGGCTTCCTGCTCAGCTTCCGGACCGAAATTTTCCCCGAGGTGCCGGTCGTCCACGCTGCCGTCGACCGCGCCTTCTTGGAAAGGCACCAGCTTCCGACCGGCGTCATCGGCACCCCGGCCGACTACGACATAGTGGGCACGCTTCGACTCGCCCTGCGCCTGCACCCGGGTGCGCGGCGCGTGGTGGTGGTCACCGGGGACAGCTCATGGGACCGCGATCGCGAGGCGGAGGTGCGTGCCTCCCTTGCGGCGCTTAGTCCCGCGGTGCCGGTCGAGCAACTGGCGGCGTTGCGCAGCGAAGAGATCACGGCGCGCCTCGCATCGTTGCCGAGGAATGCGATCGTGTTCACGCCCGGATTCTTCCGCGATGGTGCCGGGCGCGTGTTCACACCGCGCGAGTCCGTTGAGATGATGGCGGCGGCTTCCGGTGCGCCGGTCTACGCCCTCTTTGCCAGCCAGCTTGGCACAGGGGCGGTCGGTGGGCGCATGACCTCGTATGTCGACATGGGGCGAACGGCACGACGCGCCGTCGATCAACTGCTCCGGGGGGACCCTGCATCCGCGGTCGCGGCCCCCTCGGCCCTGCCGACACCCGTGCAACTGGACTGGCGCCAGGTGCAGAAGTGGGGCATCCGCGAGAACCTGATTCCGGCCGACGCCGTCATTCACTTCCGCGAGCCGCCGTTCTGGGAGGCCCATCGCACGGAGACGATGATCCTGGCGGCAGTGCTGCTGCTGCAGACCGGCCTGATCGCCGCTCTGCTGATCGAGCGAAGGTTGCGCCGTCGCACCGCCGCTGCGCTCGCCGACAGCGAGCAGCGCATCAGCCTGGCGGCACGCGCCGCGCGCCTGTCGCCTTTCGTGTGGGGCCTGGCGCAGGATGGGAATCGCTGCAAGACAGCGTCGCATGAGGAGGCGGAAACGGCGGGGCGGATGGCGGGCGATCTCGAGCAGGTCCTGCAGATGGTGCACCCGGCCGATCGGGAGCGATTCGGCCGCGCCGTGCGCGAGGCGGCGGCAAGCGGTGCCGAACTCGACGTCGAGTACCGGGAACTTCAGGCGGACGGCGAAGCACGATGGTTCGTGGCGCGGGGACAGGTCGCGGCCGGCGAGCCGGACTGTCTCGCCGGCGTGAAAATGGATGTCACCGCCCGCAAGACGGCGGAACTGCAGTCACGTGCAGATCGCGAGGCGCTGACCCATCTGTCGCGCGTCTCGACCATGGGGCAGCTTTCTGCGTCCATTGCACATCAGCTCAACCAGCCGCTGGCGGCGATCCTCGGCAATGCCGAAACGGCACGCAAGATGCTGGGCCGCCAGGACGTTTCGCTCGGCGAGCTGCGGGAAATCCTAGACGACATCGTCGACGACGACCATCGGGCGGCGGAGGTGATCCGGCGTCTCAACGCGCTGTACCGGCGCGGCGAGATGGAGCTGTCCACCATCGACCTGAACGACCTCGTGCGCGAGACGCTGGAACTGCTGCGTGCCGAGCTGACGATGCGCCACGTCACGACCTCGGTGGAGCTCGCTGCGTCGCTACCGCCGGTCACCGGCGGCCGCATCCAGCTGCAGCAGGTGCTGCTCAACATCATCCTGAACGCTGCCGAGGCGATGGCCGGTGTCGATCCGGACCGGCGGGTGGTCGTCGTCAGCACGTCCCTCAAGGACGGCAAGGCGCAGGTGTGCATCGCCGACCGCGGCACCGGCATTCCTCCGGAAGACCTGGGCCACGTGTTCGATCCGTTCTGGACCACCAAGCCAAACGGCGGCGGGGTCGGGCTGGCGATCTGCAGCGCGATCATCGCCGCCCATCACGGGACGCTGACGGTGGCGAACGATCCCGCCGGCGGCGCCGTGTTCTGCTTCAATCTGCCCGTGCAGGCGATCGAATGAGCGGCCAAACCGGGATGGCGACCGTCTTTCTGGTCGACGACGACCCGGGCGTGCGCCGGTCGCTGTCGCGCGTCCTGCGCGAGGCGGGCTTCGACGTCCAGGCCTACGAGTCGGCCGAAGCCTTCCTTGCGCGACCGGACGCGACATCGCGCGGCTGCCTCGTGCTGGACGTCACGATGCCCGGCCTGAACGGACTCGACCTGCAGGGCCGGCTCGCGCGGGCGCGCCAATCCATGCCGATCGTCTTCGTTACCGGTCATGGCGACATTCCGATGTCAGTGCGGGCGATCAAGGCGGGCGCCGTCGACTTCCTGACCAAACCCGTCGCTTCGGAGACGCTGCTTGCCGCCGTGCGTGCCGCCATCGCCGACGAAGCTGCCGGGCGGCAGGTCGATGCTGAGGCGGCGGAACTGGCGCGGCGATTCGGCTTGCTGACCGAGCGGGAGCGCGAGGTGCTCGCAGCGCTGGTCGCCGGCAAACTCAACAAGCAGATTGCCAACGACCTCGGTGTCGTGGAGCAGACGGTCAAGTTCCATCGCGCGCGGATCATGGAGCGGATGCAGGCCCGGACGGTCGCCGAGCTGATGCACATGGCGGCGAAACTTCGCGTCGGGTCGGACGTTGCCGAGGCGAGCACTCCAAAGAAGGCAGCTCGAGGCCGGCCAGGCTAACGCGCCTCCGTGTCCCCAGGGCACGCTTAACCAAAGGCTAGTGTTCGGCGTCGGCGGGAGGCGATAACGTCCCTGCCGTGAACAAGGCAAGCGCGCCGATTGCCGTGGTTGATGATGAGCCGCCCGTGCGGACCATGCTCAAGCGGGCATTGCGGCTGGCCGACTATGAGGTCGCGGAATTCGCGGGCGGCGAGGAATTCCTGACCGCGCTGCCGACGCTTCGGCCCGCCTGCGTCATCCTCGATGTCCGCATGCCGGTGCTGTCCGGATTCGACGTCGCGCGTCGGATGCGCGAGATGAACTTTCGGGTGCCATTGATCCTGATCACCGCGAGCGACGATGCCGCGATCGATCGTTCGGCGGCCGAGGCGGGAGCCGTCCGCGTGTTGCGCAAACCCTTTTCCACCGATGCGCTGCTGGCGGCCGTGCGCGTGGCCCTGGGCGCCGAACTGCTCGGCACTTAACCAAAGACCAGTTCCCGGATGTTTCCGGCACCGGTAAAAGCTGCATTGAGACAGCGGACGGCGCTTGGGAGCCGCCGGGAAGCACGACGAGGTTTGAATTGCTGCGCAAGCACCTGATCGTCTGGTTGGTTGCCGCGGCGCTCGCTTGGCCTGCGCTGGCGGCGGGCAGTCCAGAAGCGACCCCGCACGGCGCCGACGCTGCGCAGGCCAACAACCCGCTCGCCAACTTCACGGCGGTCAACCTGCAGGACTATTACATCGGCGAGCTCACGTCGCCCGACAAAAGCGCCAACCAGTTCTGGCTTCGCTACGCGCAGCCGATCTCGCTGGGCAAGACGAACTGGATCTTTCGTGCCTCGCTGCCGGTGAACAGTTATCCGGTCGCCCCGAACTGGAGCACCACGACCGGGATCGGCGACCTGAACGCCTTCGCTGCCTACCTGATCGACACCGGCAACCCGGCGGTGAGCTTCGGCATCGGCCCTCAGCTCACCGCGCCGACCGGCGGCGACAACGTCGGCAGCGGCAAGTGGTCGGCCGGGCTCGCCAATGTGCTGTTCAACGCCAGCTCGCACAGGTTCCAGTACGGCTACCTGCTGACCTGGCAGGCGAGCTTCGCTGGCAAGAGCGATCGCGAGGACGTCAACGTCGGCGCCTTCCAGCCCTTCCTCTTCTACCAGCTCGGCAAGGGGACGTACCTGCGGTCGGCGCCGATCTGGGTCTACAACTTCGAGAACAGCAGCTACAGCGTGCCGCTGGGCATCGGCATCGGACAGGTGATCCCGACCGAGAAGGTCGTCTTCAATGTGTTCATCGAGCCGCAGTGGTCGGTGGCCGACAAGGGTGCCGGCTACCCGAGGTGGCAGGTCTTCGCGGGCTTCAACATGCAGTTCAAGCGATAAGTGCTGAAGCGAGCCACCCGTCCCGCCCCGGCAACCAGTTCAGCGAACAACGGAGAAGAGCCTTGACCCAAGCCGTCGTCGACAAGTACCGGATCCCGCAGACGCTCGGCCACCGAGCTCCGCGCCGCTTTCACGTTATGGCGAAGCCCGTAGGTTCCGCCTGCAACTTGGATTGCACCTACTGCTACTACCTCAGCAAGGAGAAGCACCCCGGCATGCCTGGTCTCGGGCGTATGAGCGACGAGATCCTCGAAGCCTTTGTCCGGGACTACATCACGAGCGTGACGGGGGACGAGGTCGTCTTTTCGTGGCAGGGCGGCGAACCCACGCTGCTCGGTGTAGGGTGGTTCGAGAAAGTCGTGACGCTCCAGCGCAAGTACGCGAAGTCCGGCCAGCGCATCGAGAACGACCTGCAGACAAACGGCACGTTGTTGGATGACGACTGGGCGCAGTTCCTGAAGCAACACAAATTCTTGGTGGGGCTATCGATCGACGGCCCGCGGGAAGTGCACGACGCGATGCGGCCGACGAAGCACCGCCAGCCGACCTTTGACGACGTGATGCGCGGCGCCGCCCTGCTGAAGCGGCACGGCGTTCCGTTCAACACGCTGACCTGCGTACATCGCTATAACGCATCGCGCCCTCTGGACGTCTATCGGTTTCTGCGCCGAGAGCTCGGCTCGACATACATGCAGTTCATCCCGATCGTCGAGCCGCGCAACTTCGAGACGACCGCGCCGGGGTACGGCGACCTCTCTCAGATGCCGGTCATCGGGAGCCCGCGCGCGAAGCCCGACCATCCGTTGTCGGTCGTGACACCCTGGTCGGTCGATCCGGATGAGTACGGCCAGTTCCTCTGCAAGGTGTGGGACGAGTGGCTGGCGAAGGACCTCGGCAAGGTGCTCGTCAACTTCTGCGAGACGCTCGTCGTCCAGAAGATGGGGCAACCGTCGCAGCTCTGCATCTACGCGCGCAACTGCGGCAAGGCCGGCGCGATCGAGAACGACGGCAGCGTGTACTCCTGCGACCACTTCGCGTATCCGGAATACCGGCTGGGCAACGTCCGGCAGAGGTCGCTGGCCGACATGATGTTTGACACCCCGCAGGTGAGGTTTGGCTACGCCAAGTCGGAGAGCCTGCCGACTTGTTGCCGCACGTGCGCGCATCTCTCGGACTGCTGGGGCGAATGCCCGAAGAATCGCCTGCTCCGCACGACGGAGGGAGAACCGGGCCTCAATTGCTTGTGCGCCGGACTGAAACGCTTCTTCGACCACGCCGGGCCGGTCGCACAGCGCCTGGCGGCTGAAATACAAGCATCACCGATCCCCAATCCACCTTCGGTGCACGAGGCATATCCCAGGTCTTAACCCTGTCGCGCGAGCGGCGGCCCATCAACGTCAATAGGGCAATCGAAAATGAAACCACACGCGAAACTGAAAATCCTCGCCGGCTTGCTTGCGGGAGCGATGGTCACCGCCGCCGCGGCGGCCGACAAG
>CAZNSL010000386.1:0-5961 GCA_964574975.1 uncultured Alcaligenaceae bacterium
TGCCTGTCCACCTTCGCCACCTCCGGCCTCGCATCGCCGCCGGTGGCCGAACCGCGGCGCAAGTTCAAGAAGAAGCCGGCCAAGAGCGGGTCTGTCGTCCCTGTCGTCGCCGGTCTGGTCGCGGTGCTGGTCGCCGGCGGGGCCGCCGCGTACTTCGCGTTCCTTCGGCCGGGGGCGAGCGGCACATCGGGACCGTCCGCGGCGTCGCCGGACGACTGGAAGGAATACGTCTCCGACGACGGCAAGTTCCGCGTCCTGGTGCCGGCGACGCCGTCGCGGACCAAGTTGCCCAACGGCAGCGTCGAATACAAGCTCGACACGGGGGAACTCGTCCTCGGCGTCGTCTACGCCGACCTGGTCGGCCCGACGCTCGGCAAGACCAACCCCGAGAAGGTCATGACCCGCGAGCGCGACGACTCGATCAAGGCCGGCGGCAAGCTCGTCCGCGAGCGCGACGTGATGGCCGGCAGCCACAAGGGCACCGAGTTCGTCATCGACGTGCCGGGCAAAGGGCCGACGCACTACCGCTACATCGCCGTCAATCGCCGCGTCTACAAGTTGGAAATCGGCGGCAAGACGGCCCCGCCGAGCGACCGCGACGTGGCTCGATTCTTCGATTCGTTCCAGGTCACCGGATAAGCGGCGCGCCGCGGCCACGGTTAGCCGCGACGCGCAGCGGAGCGCGACTCACCGCGTCGGGAAGTTGACTCGCGCGTCGACGCGCATGGCCGCGTCGTGCGGGCACGCATGCACGCACGCCGGCATCTGCCCCGGCAGGTCCGTGCACATGTCGCACACCACCGCCTGGTGCGTCACGCCCTTCTCGACGTACTTGACCTCGACGTCGGCAACCTTCGTCTGTTCCATCGGCCGCACCTCGTCGCAGCGCAGGTCGAAGAACTCGCCGCGGCAGTTTGTCGGCGGCACCACCCGCGCCACCACCGCGTTGCGCGACGGCAGGAACCACTCGGCCGGAGTCGGTAGCGGGTAGATGTGCCGCTCCGACTCGAACGCCACCTCCTTGCCCAGGACGATCTTCTTGCCCGGCTTCCGCTTCGGCTTGCCCTCGCGTTCGACTTCCTTGCCGTTGAGCCACAAGGTCACGCCCGACCCCTTCGGCGTCAGCACCTCGATCGAGAACTCCTTGGCCTCCAGCCGCGCCGGGTCGATCTGGAACTCGTACTTGCAGGCGAACGCCGGCGCGGCCGGGTGGTCGCGGTCGATGGTCAGCGGCGTCTGCCGCGGTTGCCAACCCTTCGCCGCTCGCGGATCGGCCTCCGGCGAGTCCAGGGGCGCGACGAGCCAGCCCATCGCCCCCTCCGGGATGACGCCGATGTCGCCCATCTGGATCGACCCGTACGGGCACTGGTTGGCGCACGCCTCGCAGCCGATGCACCAGCTCTCGATGACGATCTGGTTGTTGTCGCCGCGGCGGATCGAGCCGACCGGACAGGGGATCATGCACACCGGGTCGAGGCACGCGCGGCAGCTCGTCGGCACCAGATACTTGCCGTAGCGCGGCCCGTCCAGGTACAGCCGGCTGCGGCCGTCGTCGTGTGTCGCGATGCACGCCTTGACGCACTCGTCGCAGCGGGTGCATTTCTCCAGGTCGATGAGCATGAGCTTCTGGCCCTGCACCAGCCCCAGCTCGCGGAACTTCTCCGACGCCTGCGCCGGCCGGTTCAGGTCCGTCACCGGCGAGTACAGGACGTCGATGTCCGCCTTGCGCCTTTGACCGGCCTCCTTCTTGACCTGGTCGCGGAAGTTGGCGTTCTGCTTCAGCTTGGCGAACAAGGATGCCGGGATGTGCAACAGGTCGATCAGTTCCTCGTCGGACACGTCGCCGGCCACCTGTTGGCCCCACTCGCTGCGGCTGTGGATGAAGGCGACGCAGGTGGCGCTGCGCGGCGTGTTGAAGAACAGGCCCATCTCGCCGATCAACTCGCCCTTGGCCCGGTAGGCCAGCGTCGTGTCCGGGCCGGCGTCGGACTTGAACGGCTTCAGCCCGGTCAGCACCGACTGCAAGACGGCGCGGTTGACGCGCCGCCGGGTGCGCTCGGTCCAGTCGTCGGCCTTGGCCGGGGCGGCGTCGAGTTCGCGCCGCACCAGGTCGCACCAGACGACGCCAGCGAAGGCCGGTTGCTCGTGCAGCGGCTCGCCCTTGATGATGTCGTTGACCGCGTACACGACCTCCTGACGGTCCTGCTTCTGCTCGGACTTCAGAAGCGCCAGCGCCGCCGGCGACAGCGCTTCGCGCAGCGCGTCGAGGCCCTGGACCGCACCGAGGCGCAGGCGCAGCTTCGCCCAGTCGGGCACGCTGGCCGCGGTCAGTACCGGGCCGGGCGGCTTCGGGGCCGGCGGCTTCGGTGGCGGTGCGAACGCGAACGGGGCGAACGCGCCCGGCAACGCTTCCTGGAGGACCAGCCGGTTGACGCCGCGGCCAGGAGTGACTTGTTTGTCGATCACCGCCTGGAACTCGACGAACTTCTCGCGGAACTTGACCCGCGGAGCGGCCTTGTTCAGGTCCTTGGTGATGGCCTCGGCCGCCGCCTTGAGCTTCTTGAACTCGTCGTTGGCCGGGTTGTCCTTCGACGCCCAACTGCCCAGCGCCTCGTCGGCAGCCATACCGAGAGCCTTCATGCCGGCGGTCAGGATGTCGGACTCGAACTGTAACGCTCCGGCCGCGTCGTCGATGGCGTTGAGGGCGTCGATGGGCGGCTGCGGGCCGGGCGTCAGGTCGCCGGCCGCGCTTCGGACGGCCGGCACCAGCGCCTCCAGGGCGTCGGCCAGGCTGTCCGCCGTTGCGCGCACCTCGTCCATCAGCGGGTCGAGCGCCAAAAACGGGTCCTCGCGGTAGAGGTTGCGCGCTTGCTGCCGAACCGCATCGCGGCGTGGCTGCGCCTCCTCGGAGGCCGGGTCGAGGCTCAGCGCGAAGCCGCGCAGCTCGGTCAGGTACGGCCCGACCACCGGCTCCAGCGCGCTCGCGGACGCGGTCAGTTCGTCGATGAGCGCTTGCGTCGTCGTCTGAGCTTCGGCGGCTTTGGCCGCGTCGGCGGCGGCCTTGACGGCGACCGCTCGCGCGGCCGGGGCGGCGAACTCGGGCACGCGCGTCAGCACCGGCCCCTTGACGAGGCGATTGAAGAAGTCGAGCGTCGCGCGACGGTCCTCCGAATCGTCGACGCCGATGTGCGAGCGCGCGGCCGCGGGCAGGTTGTCCCACAGCCAGTCGGCCGCCGGGTCCGGGGCGAGCCGGGCCGCGAACGCCGCCCAGTCGGTCGCGTCGTCCAGCGCGACCAGGGCAGTCGCGCCCTTCATCGCCTGCACCAGCCCGCGGTGGATGATGAACATGTCGTTCGAGCGGTCGTTCTCGTCGCAGATGATCGCCCCGGACTTGTAGCTCTTGAGCAGCGCTTCCTTGTTGATGAGGGCAATCTGGTCCTGGTCGAGGTTAGCGAACAGGGGCAGCCGCTCCATCATCTGTTCGATGGCCCGCTTGCGGGTGATTGCGTTGTTCTTGTCCTTGTAGGCCGGGTCTTTGAGTACGCTCTCGAAGATGTTCTGAAGCATCTCCAGGACGTAGCACTCCTGGTGCGCAATGATGGTAGCCGACCGCGGCGTGCGGTTCATGCAACTCATCTCGCCGAACAGGTCGCCCTCCTTGAGCTTGCCCAGACAGGTCTGCAGGTCCAGGTCGATCGGGGCGTCGATCGAAATGGTGCGCGGCATAGGCCGAGGGGCGCGGATCTTCTGGGTGACGCCGCTGGCCTTGCGGCGGGCGTCGGGCGGCACGGTCAGGAACACGGTGACGGCGGTGCGGTCGGCGGCATCGCCCTCGGCGTCGAGCTTATCGGCGCGGTCCTTCCAATCCCAGGTGTCCGGCGAATTGAGCTGGCGGAACAGCCCCTCGACATCGCGGCTGGTGAGGATGTAGAAGGCCGTCCAGCCCGGCTCGCCCTGACGGCAGACGACTTCGCCGGGCAGGTAGTGGCGGATGACGGTGGTGCCGGGGTACTTGTCGAGGGTCGGCTTGGTCCGGAGCTGGGCGAACAGGCTGACGTTCTGGTACAGGTCCGGCGGCACGCCGAGGTCGCTGTCGCGGGGCTCCAGCTCCGCGAGGCGCATCTGCATCACTTCCTTGGCCTTCGCCTTGGCGGCCGCCGCGGCGGGGGCGGCCGGCGCGGGGGCGGCGGTCTCGGCCATGTCACTGTCCTCCCGGGCGCATGAGCGCCTCGATCGATTCGATGGTGCGCGTGCCGCGCAGGCCGTGCGGCTCCTTGCTGCGGTCGTGGTACTGGTGACACTCCAGGCAGTCGGCCCGTACGCCGCCGGTGCCGGTGTGGTGGCACTTGGCGCAGAGAGCGAGCCTAGGCATGAGAACGTCCCGAGTGTCCCGACTTACCAGAGCGAGCGGATTTTTGGCGAGGGCCGCCTGGTCCGCGGCGGTGCGGTCCTCCTCGCGCTTCTGGTGGCAGGCGACGCAGTCCATCATGCGGTGCGGCTGGTGGTTGAAGCGGCTGTACGGGAACCAGCGGTCGCGGTTGAACTGCTCCGCCTCGCTCGGCTTGACGGCGTTCGACGGGCCGAAACGGTTGTCGGGCATCGGTTGGATGTCGTCCCATCGGCCGCGCAGCTTCGGCGACTGAATCTTCGGCAACCCATCGGCGCGCGCGGCTCGGTCGGCCTCCTGGTGGCAGTACATGCACCCCGGCCGGTCGAACAGCTCCCGGGCCAACTGCTCCTCGGTGCTGCCGTTGACGACGTAGCCGCGGTCCTGCAAGGCGTCCTTCTGAAAGCCCAGCGTCCCCGCGAAGTAGACCAACTCGTCCTTGCGGCCGAGGTCTTTGGCGGCGGCGCGGACGGCCTCCGGCGTCAGCGGTGCGACGACGGCCGGCTGCTGGACGGTGACTTTGGTCGGGTCGCGCTTCAGGACGCGGGCGTACTTCTCGACCAGGGCACCGCGGACGACCTCGGCGTTCTGCCCGCGGCCGGGGTGCGGCAGCGGCTCGCGCATCCACGCCGCGATGTCGGCTTCCGGCCAGTCGCCGGCCGGGCGGATCGCCAGCGGGTGGCAGCCCTTGCACTGAGCGTCGTAGCGCAAGGGCAGCATGAATCGCCGCTCGGAATCGGGCTGGTGGCAGAAGGTGCAGCTCTGCTCCTTGAGCTTCGCCAGATGTTCGCGCATCGCGCCGCGGCGCGGGTCGTCGGGCTTGAGTTTGTCGATGGTCTCTTGCAGCCCGCCGAAGTTGAGGTGGGCGGCGTGGTTGAACTTGAGCGTACCGGGGTCGGTGAACTCCGGCAGCGAGGTCTTCGTCCGCCACGCGCCGAATTCGGGGTGCGCGCCCGCGGCGAAGGCCGCGACCTGGGTGGCGAAGCGCGGGGCGTTGTCGTCGACTTTCAGGTCGGCGTGGCAGCGGGTGCAAAAGGCGTCGTCGATGCGGGCGATCGACACCGCTCCGCGGTGTTCGCGGTGGCAGCCGGCGCAACCGGAGGACATGCCCTCCGCGCCGGTGTTTTCGAGCTGGTGCGGGTTGTGGTTGCCGGCCTCGTGGCACTGGAGGCACTTGGCGTCGGGCGTGGCGTGGACGGTGCCGACGGGGATGAGCCGGCGGGCGGTGGGGGCGAAGCCCGCGTGACAGGCGGAACAGTTGTCGTTGAACGGAGCGTGCGGATTCGACAGCGCGCCGGCCTGATAGGCCCCGTGCAGCCGCGGCCAGAGCGTGACGGCGACGACGGCGAGGCAGCCGAGGAGCAGGGCGTAGTTCAAGGTCCGCCGGGCGCGGAAGAAGGCGCGCGGCCGGCGGAAGTAGCCGCGGTCGTACCACTGCTCGAACGCCTTCGGGTCGTTGTGTGGGACGGTCGGCATAGCGAAATTCCTAAATCCGAAATCCGAAGCACTCGGGAAAGGCAAATCCGAAATCCGAAGCACGAAATCCGAAACAAATCCGAAGGACCGAAATCCGA
>CAZNSL010000387.1:0-5955 GCA_964574975.1 uncultured Alcaligenaceae bacterium
TCGTCGGTGAACGTGATCGAGCGGTACGCCTACGACGCCTACGGCAAGGCGACGGTGCTGAACCCGACGACGTGGGCGGCCCTCGCGGGGACGCAGTACACGTGGCGGTACTACCACCAGGGACTGCGGCTGAGCGAGTACGACGGGCTGTACGACAACCGCATGCGGGCGTACTCGGCCGAGTACATGCGCTTCCTCCAAGAGGACCCTATTGGCTTCGAGGCCAAGAACCCGAACATCTATGCTTATGTACATAACTCGCCGGTAAGCCGCGTTGACCCATCGGGCCTTCAATCTCCAGATCTTTGTCAGAGGCCCAAGTTTGTTTGGGATGATCCAAAGGTGAGACGCTTACCAGGTGGTGGGCACGGCGGGATGAATGACCTTGTTTTACCTGGAATTCCGCTAGTTGTGAAAGAACCCCGCCGTGATCGACGATTCCGTGTGTGCCAGAGGACAATCCAGGGTAATGACAGTAGTGAACAAGCCAGCTACAGGGGTGGCGGTAGCATGGGTATCCAACATGTATACATAGATGTGGACTACGGAGAGGGTTACGGCTTCAGTGGCGGCGGTGCTGGAAAAAGCCCAGCGGCGGAAAAGGCGTTCAATCCCAGCAATTGTGTGGACTGCAAACGTAGCGATCAACTACTCCAACATGGCTCTGCAGCCGGAAAAAAGACTGGCAAAAATGCAACGGAGGATGAGATCATAGATTGCATAAAAAACAGTAAGACTAGAGCGGCCTACTCTGCCATCGGGTACAATTGTATCGACTGGGCCAATCATACGGCAAAAGAGTGCGGACTCGATTGCACGAGGGTACGGAAATACCCGATCTTTGTTACGACGGTCCTTAATTGGTTTGCTAGGAGGCCTATCTCGCCAGGTAAGTAACATCGAGAGCTATGCAAAATCCCTTGTGACATGGGTGGTGGCGCATTCCAGAATAAGGCGTTGGCATTGCTTGCCGTGCCACTGTAATTGTTTGGCGGGTCCGACCCTTGTGGCGCAAGGACTTACGGCGGCGACAGCGGCATTTGCGGCGTCGTAACGGTAGGTGACATGCCTATGTCACCTTAAAAACGCCGAGAAAATCGCCCCTTGGCACCCGTAACACTACTCATTGCCCCCGCTAAACAAGTACGTGCCACATGCCAATAGCGGTTTGCGGTAATTCCTTACGATTGGCCATCGGTATGCGTACCAGTCAGACGTGGGTATTCGGTGCAGTTTTAGCGCTAATTGCCGCAACTGCGTCTGCGGCTGTTTCAGTGGCATTATCTCACGTGGTTTATTCATGGCGGGAGGCACAAGCGAGGGGGCAAGTGAAAGTGTTTGCCGAAGTCAGTGATTGTGCAAAAGAAACAGATGTACGAGAATTAATCGAGCGACTAGAGTACATCTACAATTATTACCCTACTGGAACGTTGCAAGGTACAGGATCACATTTGGATAGCATCGTTGAAGACGCAAGGGCCATTGCATGTGGGCGCATTATTCTCAGGTTGAAAATCATTACAAATGAGAATCTCGGCGAAAGTCCCGAGGATTGGATCGGCAAGTTTCGGAACAATCCGCGCCGATAGATGACTGAGCTGGCGAGAGAGTCAGGCGAGTATGGAAAAGACGAGACAAGGGATGTATCGTTACAACGTCTGGAGACGGCCTACGACGGCCAAGGCAACGCCTTCCGCTTCACCAGCTATAATGCAGTGTCGGGCGGCAGCGTGGTCAACGACGCGATGCGCGACTTCAACGGCTTCGGGCAACTGATGCACGAGTACCAGGAACACGGCGCGACCTTGGCGACCACGTCCTCCCTGTGGTCGGGGTTCGAGTACACCAACGGCGTCACCGGCAACCACAGCCGGGCGACCGGGCTGGTCTACCCCAGCGGCAAGACGCTGAGCGACTTCGACGCCGACTCCCGCTAACGTCGTGCCGTCCACGCACGAGTTGATGGGTACCCTCCGGATTGGTAGTCTTACGGTTGCAAGACCGAGACCCCGACAAACTCCGGAAACCAAGGTCCAGCAGGTGGTGGGGCACACGAACGCGGAGACCGCGGGCCGGCTCGGCTGCGCCGAGCGCTCGGTCGAGCGGAAGCTGCACCGCATCCGCCTGTTGTGGGAGGACGGGCCGACATGACCGGCGTCCTCAGAACCGGATACGACCGGCTGGCCGCGGCCGCGGCCGGCGGCGTGGACGCGGCGTGCGACAAGTTCGAGGCCGCGTGGTGGGCCGGAGGCCGCCCGGCCGTCGAAGCCCGCCTCGGCGACGTACCGACCGGCGACCGCCCGATCCTGCTGCGCGAGTTGCTGCTGCTCGACATTTCCTACCGGCGGCGGGCCGGCGAGGCTCCGCGCGTGGGCGACTACCGCGGCCGGTTCCCGGACCTGGAGGAGTCCTGGCTGGCGGCCGCGGTGGCGGTGCCGCCGGACCAGGACGCCGCCACCGTGCCCGGCGGCCGGCACACGCCGGGCGGCACGCCGGTCGTCTCCGGGTACGAGGTCCTCGGCGTACTCGGTCGCGGCGGCATGGGCGTCGTCTACCAGGCCCGCGACACTCGCCTCGACCGGCCGGTGGCCCTCAAGTTCCTGTCCGCCGACGCAGCCCGCGACCCGCGGCGGCTCGACCGCTTCCGCCGCGAGGCGCGAGCGGCCTGCGCCCTGAATCACCCGGCCGTCTGCACCCTGTACGATGTCGGCGACTGCCGCGGCGTGCCCTACCTGGTGCTGGAGTACGTCGAGGGCCGCACGCTCCGCGGCGTCATCGCGGAGCGGCCCGACCTGGCGCGGGCGCTGCCGCTGGTACGGCAGGTGGCCGCGGCCCTGCGGGTGGCGCACGCGGCCGGCATCGTTCACCGCGACATCAAGCCGGAAAACCTGATGGTCCGGCCGGACGGCTACGTCAAGGTGCTGGACTTCGGCCTGGCCCGGTTGCTGTTGCCGCCGGCCGCTGCCGGGCCGGACGCGGACACCGACCCCGGCACGATCCTCGGCACCGCTAGCTACATGGCCCCGGAGCAGACGCGGGCGGAGCCGGCCGGCGGCCCGGCCGATGTCTTCGCCCTCGGCGTCGTCCTGTACGAGTTGGCGACGGGCCGGCACCCGTTCCCGGCCGACACGCCGTTCGACCGGATGCACGCTATCGCCCACGCCAACGCGGTCGCCCCGGCCGCGCTCAACCCGGCCGTGCCGCCAGCGCTCGACCGGCTCGCCCTCCAGATGTTGGAGAAGGACCCGCGGGTGCGGCCGACCGCGGCCGAGGTGGTGGCACACCTGGACGCGATCGCCGTGGCCGGCGGCGGCTTCTGCCCCGCTCCCGCGCAGTCTGGCGATCGCCGAGTCGTCGGCCGGGAGCGCGAGCGCGACGCGCTGTGGCAGGCGTTCGAGGATGCGGCGGCCGGACACGGCCGACTGGTGTGCGTCACCGGCGAGCCGGGCATCGGCAAGACGACGCTCGTCGAAGACTTCCTGCGCGACCTGGCGACCCGCGATCGACCGCACTGCGCCGCCCGCGGCCGCTGCTCCGAACGGCTGGCCGGAGCCGAGGCGTACCTGCCGGTGCTGGAGGCGCTCGACGGCCTGATGCGCGGTGATGCCGGCGAACCAGCCGGCCGCGCCCTCGCCGCCGTCGCTCCGGCGTGGCACGCCCAGATCGTGCCGCCCGCAGGCGGCCAGCCGGCCCCGGAGTCGACGCAGGAGCGGCTCAAGCGCGAACTCGTCGCCTTCGTCCGTGAGGTGTCGCGGCTGCGGCCCTTGGTGCTGTTCCTCGACGACATCCACTGGGCCGACCCGTCGACCGTCGATCTGCTCGCCTACCTCGGTGCCCGGTGCGACGGGCTGCACGTCCTGGCTGTCCTCACCTACCGGCCGACGGAAATGCTGCTCGGCGACCACCCGTTCCTGCCGGTCCAGCTCGAATGGCAGCGGCACGCCGTCGGCCGCGAGGTGCCGCTCGGCTTCCTCGGTTCCGCCGAGGTCGAGGGCTACCTGGCGGTCGCGTTCCCCGGCCATGCGTTCCCGGACGAGTTCGCCGGCCGCGTCCACGCCCGCACCGAGGGCAACCCGCTGTTCGTCGTCGATCTGTTGCGCTACCTGACCGACTGCGGCACGATCACCCGCGCGGACGGCGTCTGGCGACTCACGCGCGCGATGCCCGACGTGGAAACCGGCCTGCCGGAATCCGTCCGCAGCATGGTGCGACGCAAGCTCGACTTGCTCGACGACGACGACCGGCGACTCTTGGCCGCGGCTAGCGTGCAGGGGGCGGAGTTCGACTCGGCGATCGTTGCCGAGGTCCTCGACGCGGAACCGGCCGATGTCGAGGAGCGGTTGCAGGTACTCGACCAGGTCCACGGCTTGGTCCGCTTGATCCGCGAGCAGGAGTTCCCGGACCGAACGCTGGCCCTGCGTTACGGCTTCGTCCACAACCTGTACCAGCATGCCCTGTACGCCGCGCTACCGCCGACCCGGCGGGCGGCGTGGAGTGCGGCCCAGGCGCTGGCGCTGGTGCGACACCACGGCGACGGCAGCCCGGCCGTGGCCGCCCAGGTGGCATGCCTGTTCGAGGCGGGGCGCGACTCCGGACAGGCGGCGCGCTACTTCCGGCTGGCGGCGGAGAACGCCGGCCGGGTGTACGCCCACCAGGACGCCGTCGAGTTGGCCCGCCGCGGTCTGCGACAGTTGCGTGGCCTACCGGACACAGCCGACCGGGCGGCGCAGGAGTTATCCTTACAGATGGCCCTCGGCTTGCAACTCCAGGTGACCGAGGGATACGCCGCCCCGGCGGCGCGGGAGGCGTACGCCCGGGCGCGGGAGTTGTGCCGCCGCTCGGGCGAGGCCCATCGCCTCTTCCCGGTCCTGTGGGGTCTGTGGCTCGACGCGAAGGTGCGCTCGGATTTGCCCGAGGCGCGGGTGCTGGCCGGGGAGTTGTTCGCCCTGGCCGAGGACCTCGGCGACTCGGGGCTGGCGGTGCAGGCGCAACAGGCGTTCGCGGTGACGACCCTGTGCCTGGGCGAGCCGGCCGCGACGGTCGCACACATGCAACAAGGGGTGGCGCTGTACGAACCGGAGCGGCACCGGTCGCACACGAGCCAGTACGGCCACGACCCGGCGGCGGCGTGCCGAGCGTTCGGGGCGGTGGCCCTGTGGCTCCTCGGCTTTCCGGAGCAGGCGGTGGCGGTCAGTGGCGAGGCCATCCGTCAGAGCCACGAACTCGACCACCCGAACACCCAATCGCTGACGCTGCACTTCGGGGCCATGCTACGCCAGTGCCGCCGGGAACCGCGGGCCGCACTGGTGCTAGCCGAGCTGGAGACGGCGATCGCGGCCGATCAGGGGTTCTCGTTCTGGCATGCTGGTGGCACGGTGCTATCCGGCTGGGCCGCCGCTGCCGCCGGCGACCCCGAGAGCGTGAGCGTGCTGCGGGCCGGGCTGGATGCCTGGACCGCGACCGGCAGCGTGACTTACCAGACCTACTACATTGCCCTGTTGGCGCAAGCGCTGGCGCATCACGGGCAGCCAGACCAGGCCCGCCGGCTGGTGGACCAGGCGCTGGCCCTTGCCGGCCGCACGTCCGAAGGGCTGTACGAGGCGGAACTGCACCGGCTGCGCGGCGAGTTCCTGCTGGCCGAGGACGCATCGGCGGCCCGCGAATGCTTCCACGCGGCGCTGGCCACGGCCCGCCGGCAAGAGGCGCTTTCGTTGGAGCTGCGGGCGGCGATGAGCCTGTATCGCCTGGACAGGAACCCGAACGCTAGCGAGGCGTTGGCCGCTGTGTACGGCCGGTTCACGGAAGGGTTCGACACGCCGGATCTGCGCGAGGCGCGGCAACTCCTTCTGTAGCCGGGGTTGCTTTGCTGCGATCCCCGGTGACGCCGCGCGCCGGGTGCGCGAGGCGGGAGCCAAGCCCCAGATGCGTGGGGCGAGCCACGCGGACACGGGGCGC
>CAZNSL010000388.1:0-5952 GCA_964574975.1 uncultured Alcaligenaceae bacterium
ACGAGAAAGGGTGTCCGCGCTCACCGTTGCCACGGGAACACGACCTTCCAGTCTCGCTTCATGTCCGCGACGACCCACCCGCGTTTCGGGGCCTCGTCGAGCGCCCGGGCCAGCCGGCCGAAGGGCGAGTCGCGGTCGTAGGCGTACTCGCGTTCGGCGTCGGTGTGGTGGACGATCAGGCCGAACCGGGCACCGGGGCCGGCCGTCGTCCACTCCAGCATCTCGAAGTCGCCGTCCGAGTTGCCGAACGCCATGATCGGCCGCCGACCGATGAACTTGTTGATGCCCACCGGCTTGCCGGCCTTGTCGTCCACGAAGTCCACCTTGGGCAGCCGGAAGAGGACCGGCTTGCCGTCGCGCAGCTCGTACTTCGTCTCGATCGTGCTGCCGACGACCTGCTCGGGCGGTATGCCGTAGACCCGTTCGGTGAAGACGCGCATCAGCTCGACGCCGCCGCCGGAGACGATGTACGTCTTGAACCCGTTGGCCCGCAGGTACGCCAGCACCTCGAGCATCGGCTGATAGACGCACTCCGTGTACGGTCGGCCAAAGCGCGGGTGCTTGGTCGTCGCCAGCCAGTCCCTTGCGATCGTTTCAAAGTCCCGTGTCGTCATGCCGGCGTGCGTCGCCATGATTAGCTCGACCATGCCCCGCTCGCCGCTCGCCGCGACGCCCTTGAGGTCGCCAGCGAGGACGGACTTGAACGGCTCCTTGTCCTTCCAATCGGGGTGCTTGTCGGCGAGGGCCTTGACCCGGTCGAGCGCGAAGGCGAGTTGGACGTACATCGGGTGTTCGCACCACAGGGTGCCGTCGTTGTCGAACGTGGCGATGCGTTCGGCCGGCCGGACGAACTCGGGGCCGCCTTCCTTCGTCACACGGGAGACGAATTCGAGGATGGCTTTCTTTGCCGGCCCGTCGTTCCACGACGGCAAGGGATCGGCCGCGCAAAGAGGCGCGGCCAACGTGGCGGCGGCAACAATGGCCGATACGGCGTTCGCGATTCGGCTGCGCATAGTTGCTTCCTGTACGAGCGAGACTCGGGGTGGTCGAACGTACCGATCACGTCATCGGCGAATCCGGCGAACGTCGGTGCGTCAGCCCAGAGTGAAGCGTCGGGACAACACCCCGACGCTCGCCGGACCTCGCGCCGTTGTCGCGGGACTCGTGAAGCCGCGGGCCGGCCACACGACTGGCCCGCGGCATTCACGAGCGCGGCGCTACTTGCTCCCACTGCTCTCCTGCAGCTTCTTCATCACCGCGTCGAGGTTGAAGGTATCGGCCTTCTGCCGCGGCGGGTATTCCTTGAACGTCTCCAAGAACTTGCCGACATAGGCTTGTGCCGGCACGAACAGGTAGATTCTTTCGAACAGCCACTGGAAGTAAGTGTTCGACGTGATGTCGGCCCGTTCGTAAGGGTCCATCCGAAGGTTGTACAACTTCGGCACGCGCAGGGTCGTGAACGGCTCGGCCCACACCTGCAGAGTGCCGGGCACCCGTTGCTCCATGAAGAGCATCTTCCAGTTGCTGAAGCGAAGCGCGGCCACCTGCTGCTCGTCCGTGCAGTAAATGAACGACTCGCGCGGAGACTTCGCCACTGCGCCGGTCAGGTACGGGACCAGATTGAACCCGTCGAGGTGGATCTTGTAATTCACGTCTCCGACCCGGTGGCCTTTGAGCAGCTTCTGGGTGATGTCGGAGTCGCCCGCCATGGCGAGGATCGTGGGAAGCCAATCGAGGTGCGATACGATCTCGTTAGAGACGCTGCCCGGCTTGATTTTGCCCGGCCACCGGACCATGCACGGAATGCGGTAGGCACCTTCCCAACTGGTGTTCTTCTCGTTGCGGAACGGCGTCATCGCGCCGTCCGGCCAGGTGTTCATGTGCGGGCCGTTATCGGTGCTGTACATCACGAAGGTGTTGTCCGCGATGCCCGCGTCGTCGAGCGCCTTGAGCACGGTGCCGACGTTCTTGTCGTGGTCGATCATCACATCGTGATAAGGCGACTGCCACTGACCGGCCTGGCCCACAACTCCCGGCTTGGGGTGCGTGAACGCGTGCATGTGGGTGAAACACACCCAAAGGAAGAACGGCTTATCGGCTGCCGCCTGCTTCTTGACAAAGGCTGCCGAGCGATCCGCGATGTCGTCGTCGATCGTCTCCATCCGCTTGCGGGTCAACGGGCCGGTGTCCTTAATCGTCTGCTTGCCGATTTTTCCGAAGCGCGGGTCGACGGTCTCGTCGTCCTTGTCGGTCGCCTTGCAGTCGAGCACGCCGCGCGGGCCGAACTTTTTCTTGAACTCCGGGTCTTTGGGGTAGTCGACGTGCTCCGGTTCCTCCTCCGCGTTAAGGTGATACAGGTTGCCGTAGAATTCATCGAAGCCATGGACGGTCGGCAAAAACTCGTTCCGGTCGCCGAGGTGGTTCTTGCCGATCTGAGCGGTCGCGTAACCCCGCTCCTTGAGCAGATTGGCAATGGTCGGGTCTTCCTTCTGCATGCCGGCCTTGGCACCGGGCATGCCAACCTTGGTAAGCCCCGTGCGCATGCCGTGCTGACCGGTGATGAACGAGGCCCGACCGGCGGTGCAACTCTGCTCCGCATAGTAATCGGTGAACATCATGCCTTCATTCGCCACGCGGTCGATGTTGGGCGTCTTGTAGCCCATCACGCCGTGGGAGTAGGCGCTGACGTTCGATTGGCCGATGTCGTCGCCCCAGATGATGACGATGTTCGGCCTCTTGCCGCCGGCCGGTTGAGCCGGGGCCAGGGCGGTTGCCGCGGCCTGGAGGGCCGGCGGGTTGGCGCGCGCGAGCAGCACGCCCTTGGCGTTGCCGTCGCAGCAGGTCTGTGGCAGCGCGGCGGCGGCCGGTGGGGGTTGTGGGGCGGCCAGGGCTTGCGGCGGCAGTGCGAGCCGACCGGACGCGGCCAGATAGCCGGCCGCCACGCCGCCGGCGAGGACCGCCAACGTTTGGATTCGGGTACGGTCGAACATAATGCCTCCTTCGGAGCGGCCGGGGCCGCGCTGGCGGCGCGGAAGTTGCGCAGCCGCGCGCGGCACCACAAACCGACTGGGGTCGTTGCTCGTCGCTAGTTTTTCATCGAACGCGAATTACAATCAAGTCGGAAAACGGCAAACTGGAACGACACATCGGTAGCGGGTGCGATGGCCCCGAGTAGCGAACCATCGTCGGCCGTCGCCCAACTCCCCGGCCAGGCAGGCGCGGCCCGATCGTTCGACGACTTCGATCGGTTCGCCGAGGCGTTCGCCGGCTGGGACTTGCGACTGCGCCAGTTCGGCCGCGGGCCGTTCCGCGGCGAACTGGCGTCGGTCCAATTCGACGGCGTGCAACTGCTCCGCGTCAAAGGCAACCTCACGATGCTGGCTCACGGAGCGCCGCCGAATGGCCGGACGGTGCTGTCGCCGGTCACGACCGGGAACAGCTCGGCCGTATTCCGCGGCGAGCGCCTCCGGCCGGGACAGATGAACGTTGTGCCCGTCGGCGAAGAGATCAACCACCAGTCGTCGTCCGCGTACGACACCATCGTGTTGGCCATCGACCGCCGGCACCTGGCCAAGACGACTGCGGTATTGAACGGCCTCGATGTGGAGAAGGTGTTGGTCGGTCGCGTGGCCTTCCACGGCAACGCCATTGCTTGCCTCGCCGTCAACGACTACCTCGCCCGCGTCCTGCGGGCAGCTGACGCTGCAACCGGCTTCGCCGATCCCGCCGGATGTTGCGCAGCGGCTGGCGGCCCGGTGCGTCGAACGCGTGGTAGGGTTGCTCTCCGGCGGCCATACCCACGACACCGCACCGCGGGCCGCCAACCCGCGGCGGCTGGTGTTCGCCGCGGAGCGGATGATGGACGAAGCATTGGCAGAACCGCTCACGGCGACCGACCTGTGTCGCGAACTCGACGTGAGCGAGCGGTCGCTGCGCTACGCGTTTCGGGAGGTGCGCGGCGTCAGCCCCATGGCGGCCTACAAGGCGCGCCGCCTCAACGAGGTGCGCCGCGAACTCAAAGTCGCGACTGGCTGGGGGGCCGTCGCGCGGATCGCGCACCGGTGGGGCTTTTGGCACCCCGGCGAGTTTGCCGCCGACTACCGGCGCCTGTTCGGCGAGCGGCCGTCGCAAACGATGAGTGGGTTGAAGCCCGCAAGCGAGGGCCGCGCATTTTCCGGGTCCTAGTGGCGCGCGGGTAGCGTCCGCTCCGGCGGCGTCCCAAGACTCCGGTCGCTGACGCTCCCGGCTCGCCAGAAGGAAAATGCTCTAGTCGGCGTCCTTGGCGCATCGGAAGCCGACGTGCGACATGCCGGTGTCGGGGCTGCAGCCGTGCCGGGCGCTCGGCCGGTAGCGCGAGCAGTAGCTGTCGTTGCACAAGAACGACCCACCCTTCTGCACCCGCTGCGGCGTAAACGGCCGGGCTGGGTCCGACGTGCGCTCCGGCCCGTGCGGGTTGACCGTCAGACGGACGTTCGCCCGGCCGCGGTACAGGTCGCGCTGATACCAGTCGGCGCACCACTCCCAGACGTTGCCGGCCACGTCGTACAGGCCGTAGCCGTTCGGCGGAAACGACTTCACCGGCGCGGTGCGGGCGAAGCCGTCGGCGGCCGTGTTTTTGTGCGGGAACTCGCCCTGCCAGATGTTGCACTGCCATTTGCCGCCCGCGCCGGGAGCTTCGTCGCCCCAGACGTACGGCTTGTTGTCGAGTCCGCCGCGGGCGGCGAATTCCCACTCGGCCTCAGTCGGCAGCCGCTTGCCGGCCCATTTGGCGTAGGCGACGGCGTCGTCCCATGAAACCTGGACGACCGGGTGATTGTCCTTGCCGTCGAGGGTGCTGCCCGGCCCGTCGGGATGCTTCCAGCACGCGCCGGGCGTCCACTGCCACCACTGCGAGAAGTCCTTGAGGTCCACCGACCCGGCCGGCGGCGTGAACACGACC
The DNA here is from genome assembly GCA_964574975.1 of uncultured Alcaligenaceae bacterium. Taxonomy (GTDB): domain Bacteria; phylum Planctomycetota; class Planctomycetia; order Gemmatales; family Gemmataceae; genus JAXMAS01. The sequence continues at coordinate 4,940 of CAZNSL010000388.1, forward strand.
GCACCGGGGACGAGCTTCTCCTTCGGCGGCGGCGGCGTGCCGGGCGGCGACTGCCGCAGGATTTCGTCGACGTCGGGCGGCTTCTCGGCGGTGGTGACGTAGCCGGTCGCCGCGACGAAGGCGCGGAACTGGGCATTGGTGACTTCAGTCGCGTCGATCCAGAACGGGTTGACGCGGACGCGGTGGGCCGGCTTCTCGTCGGGCCAGCCGGCCTCGGCGTCGGTGCCCATCGTGAACTCGCCACCGGGCACCCAGACCATGCCGTCGCGCGTCGGCGCGGGCCGCCACAGCGTGACGGCGTAGGCGACGCCGAACGCGACGAGGCCGACCAGCAGCAGGCGCACGAGTTTCATGGCAGGGACACTCTAGCCGACCTTGAACTTCTGAACCACCTTGTCGTTCAGTTCCAGGCCCAGGCCCGGCCCCGGCGGCGGCACGAACTGGCCGCCCTCCAGTGTCGGCCCGGTGGCGAACAGAGGAGTCAGCCAGCGCACGCCCTCGACGGCCCGCACGCCCGGTCGGCCGCACGCCAGATGCACGCTCACCTCCGGCAACAGCACCGGCACGACCGGCCGGCCGAACGCCGCGCCGAGCGCCGCGACGGTCAGCGCCCCCGACAGACCGAGCCGGCCCACGTCCGGCCGCAGGATGCCGGCCGATGCGGCGGCGCACCACGCCGCGAACTCGCCGGGCGTTTCCCACATGGCCCCGGCCGCGATGGGGATTTCCAGCGTCTCGGCCAACCGCCGCAGTCCGGCCGCGTCGGCCACCGGGTCGTCGAACCAGTCGGCGTCGAGTTCCTCTTCGAGGAAGCGGCCCATCGCCAGGGCGGTGCCAGCGTCGTAGGCCCGGCCGCCGTCCACGGCGAACACGTCGTCGAGGCCGAGGTGTTCGCGGGCGTGCTGCAATCGCCGGGCGTCGGCCTCCGGGTCGCGGCCGCCGACGCCGACGCGCAATCCCGTCACGCCCTGCTTCTGGTACGGCTCGTAGGCGGCGAGGATTTGCTCGCCGCC
>CAZNSL010000389.1:0-5943 GCA_964574975.1 uncultured Alcaligenaceae bacterium
CGGCCGACGAGGGCGTCTTGCGCGCGGTCTTCGCCGCGTTCGCCGATCGGCTGGCGCGACGGCGCAACCCCGGCGGGCAGCGCGGCGTCGCCGTCGGCGGCCGCGGCGTCAAGCTCGCGCCGTCGTGCGGCGTCACCGAGTCCGAACTGTTCGTCTGCGTCGACGTGGACGCCGGGCAGGCCGAGACGCTGGTACGGCAGGCGTCGGCGGTCAGCCGCGACTGGTTGCCGCCGGAGCGCGTCGTAACGACGGTCGATGTCGCGTTCGATCCGGCGACGGAGCGCGTGACCGCCCGCAAGCGCGTCCGCTTCGACGATCTCGTCCTCGACGACGTGCAGGCGGCCCTGCCCGACGATGCGACGATTGCCAATGCGTTGATCGACGCGGCGCTGGCCGACCCGGCCAAGGTGCTGCCGGCGGCCGACTCGCCGGCGGGGGCGTACCGCACGCGCGTCCGCTGCCTGCGGGCGTGGATGCCGGAGCTGAATCTACCAGCGTTCGACGCCGATGACCTGCGCGAAACGCTGACCTGGCTCGTGCCGGGCAAGAAGTCGTTCGACGAGCTGCGCCGGGCCGATTGGTCATCGGCGTTCCGCGGCCGGCTGACGTACCAGCAACAGCAGGCCGTCGAGCGCGAGGCTCCGGAGCGGCTCGCGGTGCCGAGCGGCAGCCACGTCTCGCTGGCCTACGAGGAGGGCCGGCCGCCGGTCTTGGCGGTGCGCATCCAGGAGCTGTTCGGCCTGACCGAGACGCCTCGCGTTGGCGGCGGGCGGGTGCCGGTGCTATTACACCTGCTCGCGCCGAACTACCGGCCGCAGCAGGTGACCGACGATCTGGCGAGCTTCTGGGCCAACACCTACCCACAGGTGCGCAAGGATCTGCGGGCACGCTACCCGAAACACGCGTGGCCGGAGGACCCGTACGCGGCCGAGGCTCAGCGCGGGGCGAAGCGGCGGGGGTAGTGCTCAACCGGCCGGGCGCGTCGAGCGGGCAAGGGCCGCGATCTGTTCCTCGCCCATTTGCTCCGTGCGAACGAGCGACATCGGCGAGGCGCGGACTGAGGAGAGACAGACGCCATGCTTAAGCGCGTCCGCCGCAACTGGCCAGTCGCCGCGGCGGCTCACGGAATACCGTCCGTCTCGCCACCCGAGCGCGTCACGAGGGACGGCAGAATGTCCCCCGCCGAGTAGGAGAGCATAATGACGGCCCCGTCGGCCAACAGGAAAGGGCAGCCGTCCGGGTGCAAGCTCCAGAAGTGGTACATGTCGCAGAACTCGTCGATCCGCCCCGGCCGGAAACTCGGAACGCTGACGTTACACTGCTCGTCCGAGTGGCGCCCGGCCGCCAGAGTGTCCGACCCGAGTAATACGCCACACGCCCCGTTATCGCCCTCGCCGCGGTCGGCGTACCAGCGGCCGTAGCGAAGGTTTTTGCTCGGTGGACGCTCCCCAACCATGAGCGTCTGGCTCGTTCCATCGAGGATGTCCGTCGCCCGGATACGCGAGTTCAAGTAGAGGATGCCGGCCCGATCCGTCTGGTCGTGGCCCAGCACACCCAAGTAAGACGTGAAGGCGACACGCCGGCCCGACCGCGTGGTCGCGGGCGATTGGATGCGGTCGTCGGTCGGGCAGACGAAGGTGGCGACGTGCGTTGAATTACCCACGTGCGGCGGGTCTTTGGTCGGAAACCGCCATTCCGCGTACGCCGCCACGGTCGCCCGCCACAGTTCGTCTCGCTCCAGGTCGGGCAGCAGTCGCGTCAGCCAGCTCATGTGTTCGAAGGTATCGCTGCCGTCGCGGTTGACGGTGAACCCGGCCGGGAACGCTTCATACCGGGCGTGATACCCGTGCAGGGCCGTGCCGATCTGGCGCAGGTTGTTGGCGCATGTGACGCGGTAGGAGGCGTGTCGAACCCGTTGGACGGCCGGCAGCGTCAGCCCGATCAACGTGCCAACGATGGCGACGACGACCAGCAATTCGAGGAGCGTCATTGCGCAGCGTGCGGCTCGTCCGGTCACAGCCCCGTCCTCCTCTCCGCTAGGTTACTCCAGCGTCTTCCGGCGGCTGACGGGGATCGTGACCGTCTCGGTCCGCCCGCTGCCCAAATCAACGGCAAGGCGAACGTGTAGCGCGTCGGTGGCCGGCCGGTCCCACACGGCCGGGTCGACGCATTCGATGGAGAGGATTGCCACGCCGGAGGGCGTTTGCCCGGCGTTTTCGACAGTCACGCGGAAGCCGGCAGGCTCTTCGGTTATTGCGACGCGAATCGGCAGGCCGGACGAACTGCGCACCAGGCATCGAGCCGAGTAGACCGGGCCGGAGGTCGATTGGACGGGCAGCGCGATCGAACCGGGCGAAACCTCGACGGGGGCACGCACGCGCCAATACACGGGCACGACGAGCGGTAGCGATCCGGCGTCTGCGGTGCCAATTTCGACCCGGGCCTCGTGCAGGCCAAGGGCCGCCGCGGGGACGAGTTTGACCCGAATTCGCTGGATCGAACGTCCGGGCGGAGCGTCGCGTGCCGACGGTGACGAGGATATGGACTCGGCGCATACGACGGCGGCTGACGGGCCCACGACCCGCACCGGTTTGGCCACCGCCTGGAGGTCGCTAGCACGAATGTCGATGTCCGCAACGGCCGCACTGCCGGGCATCACCGTCCCGAAATTCACGGCCCTCGGGAATGCTGCGATAGTTCCTTTGACGCGGTATGTCAGGTCGATTCGTCCATCGACGCAGCGGGGATCGTTCGTCTCGAAAAACAACGTCTCGCGGCCCGCGCCAAACTGGTCGGGCCGCGATCGCAACTGCAACTCGATGGTGACGGACTCGCCCGGCGCGACCGACAGGTCATTCAGTGGTTGACGCCCCGCCGCGGTGACTAACTCCGCCTCGAAGCAGGCACAACTGCGGTGGAATTTTTTGACGGCGAGGTCCGCTCCTCCGGCGTTCGCAACCTTGACGGTGCCCGAAAACGACGCACCGGCGAGAACCTCGCCAAAATCGACGGTCGAGTTGTACTCGGCACGCGGTTCGGGACGGTTCTCTGCAACTGCGGCACTCCTCGGCTCGACACCGGCGGGCGGAGTGCGGCCATCGAGTGACGCCCGGCCGAGGCCGAACGCCGCCACACCCGTCACGAGGGCCGCGATCGAGAGCGCCGTGGCAACCGGTTTCACGGGTCGGGCCTCACGGGTGGGCGGCGGGAGAGCGATACCGGACGATCAACCACACGACGCCGACCGCGGCAAGTCCGATGGCGAACGCAGTGTAGGTCCAAGTCGCTCGCGGGGCCAGCACGACTTCTTCACCATCCGGGACCGCCGTAGTCAGCGTTGGAGCCGCAGTCAGCATCAGCTTGCCATCCGGTCCCGTCCGGCCCTGTTGGCCGCGAACCTCATCGACAACGGTAATGTTGGGCGGGAATTTTAGCTCGAACACCTTCGCCGGGATGGCAGCGTTCAACTCGACGTTGCGAAACGTCCTCGTTTGGGTCATCAACAGTTGATCGAACGCGCAATACCGCTTCGTCTCCACCCGCTCCGGGAAGAAAATCCCCGGCCGCAACTCGCGGAATTGTAAGACGGCGTCGTCCGAGGCCACCTTGTGTTGGAGTTGACGATACGTCTGTCGCACCGGCACGAAGTTGCAGCGCGGGCTGAGCCAGACGACAATGTCCGCTTCGCCTCGGTAATTCAGATCGACGCGCAACAGCCGGTCGTCGCCCGAACCCTCCCACCGGGTCGCGGCGGTAACTCCTTCGGTCGTGCAAACCTCGTCGAGGGTCATGGACAGGTCCGGGATTGTCCATTGGGCGTACCGCCAGGGATTGGTGGCGGCGTTTAACTTGGGCATGGGTGTCACTGAGCCGTAGGTCCGCGTGTCCCGCGCCAGAGAGCGAAGCTCCGCATCGGACCAGGCTTGCTCGATCGTTAGCCCGGAGCGTACTTGCCGCCAGCGGGCTTTGTCCGCCGTCAACCACCACTCGACTGTCGAGCGCGACGGCCCGGATATCAGCTTTTTCGCCGCCGCCCACTCCGACGGAGCCGATTCCACATCGACGAACAAGTGGAGCGACTGGATCGATTCGCGGACTTGGCGGAAGGCCGCCCGCGCCTCGTCCAACTCGCCCGCCCAAATCGTGGGGCGTAAGGCGGCAAACGTCGCTAGAACGGTGGCTAGCCACAGACGCAGCCCTGGGCACTCAAAGCCAGTGTGCTTCACGACGGCGTTCCAAATACACCCCGAGGAGAACAGCCGGTTCGGCATCTACAATTGGCGACCGCACGCCATCGTCATTGCGGTGGCGGCGTGCAAGTGTTCTCGGTCCAACTGGTTTCGATAGTCACCTCGCCCATACAGTTGGGCTGCGAGTAAATAAAGCCCTGGCAGGTGAACGAATAGTTGTTGTTGAGGCACGTGTCGAACTGGTACGTACCACTACAAACCTTGTAAGTCCCCACCGGTTCGTTTTTGATCGAATGGATGAATACGCCGTTGACCTCGACATTCTTGCAAAGCCGACACTACCCGTTTTCCCCAGTAAGACTATTGTCTCCACACTTGCGGTACGGCGGATCTGGACTGCCGGACAGGCGGCCGGTGGTGAAGCTAAGGCAGGCGATCATCGCGAACATCAAGGCGCTGGTCAGAATCCTGCGAAGTCTCATGGGTCGCTCCTCGAAGTATGTCAAACGGCCCCTACACTACACACACACACACACACACAGTCAAGTCACCAGCGCATTTTTTTTGAAATTTTCGTAGTTTCATATGTGCATTCGTATTTCACGGTGTTTTCGCAGCACTGGGGCGCGAACCATCGTAAGCTGATGACAGTTAGCGCCGCAGTCCTGCGAAAACGCTGTCACGCCGCGGAGCGGCAGACGCAGACGCTCCGCGTCACGACGGCGGCGTGTGGCCCGATGCCGCAAGACCCTCCTGCCACGTTGGGTAGAGCGAAATAAGGATGTGGGTGACGGCTCCACGGCCTCGCGGAAAGGGGCAGCCCATGCCGCTCGACGAACCTCCGACTTCGGACGGGGAACCCACGACCGGGCGCGACTCCGAGGAGTCGTTCCGCGCGGCCCGGCCGGCGATCCCGCCGCCGCCCGTTCGCGAGCCGGCGGATACCTGGCCGTTTCCCGCGCACGCGTCGCCGGCCGGCTGGGCGGTGCCGCCAGGCTACGAATTCGTCGGCGAGTTGGGCCGCGGCGGCATGGGGATCGTCTACGAAGCGCGGCAACTCCGCCCCGGCCGCACCGTGGCCCTGAAAGTCCTCCGGCCCGACCGCGCCGGGCCGGGCGACGCCGCGCGGCTCCAGGCTGAAGCGGAGGCCGCGGCCCGGCTCCAGCACCCCAACATCGTGCAACTGTACGAGGTCGGCGAACACGGCGGGTCGCTGTACCTCTGCCTGGAGTACGTCGCCGGCGGTAGCCTGGCGGCCCGACTGGCCGAAGCCCCGTTGACGGCCGCGGAAGCGGCCCGGCTCGTCGAGACCTTGGCGCAGGCCGTGGCACACGCCCACTCCCGCGGCGTGGTTCACCGCGACTTGAAGCCGGGAAACGTGCTGTTGGCCGACGCTCCGAAGATTACCGACTTCGGTCTGGCGAAGCGACTCGACGGCGGCGGCGACCAAACTCTGAGCGGTGCGGTCCTCGGCACGCCGAGCTACCTTGCTCCCGAACAGGCGGCCGGGCGAGCCAAGGACGCCGGCCCCGCCGTGGACATCTACGCCCTCGGGGCCGTCCTCTACGAGTGCCTCACCGGCCGGCCGCCGTTCCGTGCCGCGACGCCGCTGGCAACGCTCGACCAGGTCCGCACCCTCGACCCGGTGCCGCCGCGGACGCTGCAACCGGTCGTCCCCCGCGACCTGGAAGTGGTCTGCCTGAAGTGCCTCGAAAAGGAGCCGGGCCGCCGCTACGCCTCGGCATCGGCGCTG
>CAZNSL010000390.1:0-5365 GCA_964574975.1 uncultured Alcaligenaceae bacterium
CCGCCCATCGGAGACGGCTCCGGCTGCAAACCAATAGCTAGCCGAAGATGCGTCCGGTTCGATCGAATACTCGTCGCGCCGGTACGCTCGCACCGCCGGAATACGAAAGCACCTCACACCGTCCGTTTCCATGAACACACCAAAATCGCGCATCATGCGAACCGTCATTTCGACATACGGACGCGATACGAGCGGGCCCTCGACATAGATGGTCACGCTTTCCTTCGCCAACGGAGCCACCATCATCAGCGCACTCAGATATTGGCTGCTTACATCACCACGTACGGCGACGTATCCGCCTCTCAGTCCGCGAGCTTCGACGATGATTGGCGGAAAGCCTTCCCTGCGTTCGCATAGAACGGATGCCCCGAGCTGGCGGAGGGCCGTTAGCAAGTCGTTGATCGGACGATCTCGCATTCGCATTACGCCGTCGAGCCGATAGCGCCCAAGCCCAAGACATGCCAGGGCGGTCAAGAACCGGATTGTCGTACCAGAATTGGCGGTGAACAAGTCGGCTTGGATCGCCGGGACCGGGCATAACGACCGACCCCGACGGACTTTTGCCGAAAACGTATGCCAGTCAACCTGCACGTCAAAGCCAAGAGAAGTGAGACATTCGACCATGACCTCGGTATCTTCGCTCTGCAGTACCCCTTTGAGTTGGCACCCGCATTCCGGGTCCGACAGTGCTGCCAGCACCAACGCCCGGTTCGTGATGCTCTTACTCCCCGGCACGCGGATAGTCGCGTGCGGCGGCTTCGCCAGCGGCTGGATTTCGAGCTTATCGGGGTAGGTCCGGCTCATAGCTCACCCGTATCAGGAACAGCCCCTGTGGCGGGGCGGTGGGGCCGGCCTCGCGGCGGTCTTCGGCCTTCAGAATGTCGGCGACGCGCGACTCCGGGATGTGACCCCGACCGACATCGATCAGCGTGCCGGCAATCGAGCGCACCATGTTGTACAGGAAACCGTCGGCCTCAACGTCGATCCACAGGTAGTCGCCGGCCCGGCTGACGCCAAGGTGCGTCACTGTGCGGATGCTCGACTGACGGTTTGGCCACTCCGTCTCGAAGCTGTGGAAGTCGTGCCGGCCGATCAGGCAACGGCTCGCCCGCCGCATCGCCGCAGCGTCGAGCCGATTCCAGTGGTGGAAGGCAAACTTCCGCAGGAACGGCTCCGGCGTCGGCCCGTCGTGGATGACGTAGCGGTACAGCTTCCGCTTCGCGCTCTTGTTCGCACAGAACGCCTGGCTGACTTCGGCCGCCCGCCGCACGACCACATCGGGTGGACAGCGGGCGTTGACGGCCTTGACGAAAACCTCCGGCCGGTACGCCGAGGCCGTGTAGAAGTTCGCCACTTGGCCGACGGCGTGGACCCCGGCGTCGGTGCGGCCGCTCGCATTCAAGCGAATGCGCTCCTCGCGCGTTAGCGCGGTGATAGCTTTCTCCAACGTCTCCTGCACGGTGCGGCAGCCGGGCTGCGTTTGCCAGCCGTTGAAGTCGGTGCCGTCGTAGCTAACCGTCAGGGCGATGTTACGCACGGCGCTTCAAGAGTTCCTGGGCGACCTGCACGGCGTTCGTGGCCGCACCTTTGCGGAGGTTGTCGGCGACGACCCATAGGTTCAGCCCGTGCGGCACAGTCCGATCCGGCCGGACGCGACCGATGAACACCTCGTCGCGACCCTCGACCTCCAGCGGCAGCGGCGCGTCGTGCAGCACGACGCCGGGGGCGTTGGGGGAGAGTTTAACCGCGTCCGCGGGCGACCGCGGCCGGTCGAACTCGACGTTGACGGCGAGCGAATGGCTGACCCGCACCGGCACGCGGACGCACGTGACCGCCACCGGGACCGGCGTGCCGAGAATCTTGCACGTCTCGTTGCGGACCTTGACCTCTTCCTCGGTGTAGCCGTCCGCTTCCGTCTTCCAGTCGTGCGGAAGGACGTTGCCGGCGAGTCGGGCGGCGTGCGCCTTGGCAGCAGGCATCGGCTCACCACGGCCGGCGGCAACGAGTTGCGCGTCGAGTTCGGTCAGTCCTTTCGCGCCCTTGCCGGACGACGACTGATACGTTGCGACGACCACGCGCTTGATGCCGGCCGCGTCGAGGAGTGGCTTGAGCGCGACCGTCAAGGGTATGGCCACGCAGTTCGGGTTGGCGACGATACCCTTCGGAATGCGGGCCAATTCGTCGGCGTTGACCTCTGGCACGACCAGCGGTACGTCGGGGTCCATCCGCCAAGCCGATGAGTTATCGACGACCACGGCCCCGGCCTTGGCTGCAATCGGGCTGTATTCGCGGCTGACCGACGATGGCGTACTCGACAGCACGATATCGACGCCGTCGAATGCCTCGGGGCGGATCGGCTCGACGACGTACGGCCGACCGCGGAAAGTGACCGGCTTGCCCGCACTGCGCTCGGACGCGAGGAACTTGACCGAGCGTATCGGAAACTGGCGCTCGTCCAGCACCGTCCGCATCAGTTTGCCAACCGCCCCAGTCGCACCGACCACCGCCACGTTCAGATTCATCGTGTCCCTCACTCTGCGACACCGGTCGCACGCCGACGTCAAAGACCTGTTATACTCACTCCGTCCACTTTCGCGTCGCATCAGAGGCCACGGCCGCATGCGCTGGGGGATTCGTCGGCAACTGTTCGTCCCCTTGGGCGCGTTGCTCGTGGGCATCGTCGGCACCAGTGCCTGGACGGCCAGTTCGGCGGCCGACCGAGCGCGGCGGCAAGTCGCCGAGCGCGTCGGCGATGTTGTGCGAACTCTCGGCGACGCCAAGTTCCCACTAACGCAGTCCGTCCTCGGTCAGATGCGTGGCCTTTCGGGTGCGGAGTACGTGCTCGATCTCGGTGGACGCACCGTAGCGACGCTGCCTTTGGCGCGACCGACGTGGGGCGAGGTTCGTGCCGGGGAGGGCGGCGACCTGGGCTTGCCGGTCGATGTCAACGGTACCCGATACTTGATTCGTGCAGTCGGCCTGCGCCCGCCGCACCCGAACTCCGGGGCGACGCTGCACGTCCTCTACCCGGAGGCATTGCTGGACGACGAGATTCGCGCGGCGGTGCTGCCGTCGATCGTCCTCGGCATCGGTGGCGGGGCGGTTGCTATGGCCATGGCGCTCGTCGTCGGCCGTCGCTTCGTCGGCCGTATCCGCGACATCGAGCAGCGTACCCGCGCCATCGCGTCGGGCGACTTTCGGCCCGTGCCACCGGGACCGCGCGACGACGAGTTTCGCGACCTCGCCGCGTCGGTCAACGACATGGCCGACCAACTGCACCGAGCGCAGGATGGGGTCCAGCGCGCCGAGCGGATGCGGCTGTTGGGCCAGGTGTCCGGCGGATTGGCGCACCAACTCCGCAATGCTGTCGCGGGTGCGAAACTCGCGGTGCAGCTGCACGCCGACGGCGACCCGGAAGCCCTGGAGGTAGCCCTGCGGCAACTGAGTCGCGTCGAGGCCGACCTGTCGCGGTTCCTCGACCTCGGCCGCGAGCGGGCGTTTGCGGAGCCGGTGCGACTCGTCGCACTTGTCGACGAGTCGCTACAACTGCTCGCTCCCCAGGCCCGTCACGCCGGCGTCGCCTTGGAGTACGAAGGGATTCACGACGACCCGGTCATTCAAGGCGATCCGAGCCGGCTGCGCCACGTCCTCCTGAACTTGATTACCAACGCGATCGAGGCGGCGGGACCGGACGGCGTGGTGACGGTCTCGCTCGACCGAGACGGTGGCACCTGGCTACTGACGGTCGCGGACACCGGGCCGGGGCCGGACGCGGGCGTTGCAGTTTTCGAGGCGTTCGTGACGGCCAAACCCGATGGGATCGGCCTCGGCCTATTCGTCGCCCGGCAGGCCGTCGAAGATCACGGCGGCACGATCGACTGGCAGCGGGACGGGGATCGCACGGCCTTTCGTGTGCGCCTTCCGGCGGAGACACCATGACGCGACCGCGCTCGATCTTGATTGTGGAAGACGAAGAGGCCATTGCGTGGTCGCTCCAGCGCGCTCTCGCCCGGGGCGGCCATTCGGTGCGTACCGCGTCATCGGCCGAACAGGGTTTACGGCTCGCGGCTTCCGAACGGCCCGACGCCGTCATACTCGATGTACGTCTGCCCGGCATGGACGGGCTGACCGCCCTCGAAAAGTTCCGCCCACTGACGGGTGACGCTCCAGTCATCATCATTACTGCGTTTGGCAGCCTGGACACGGCCGTGCGCGCCGTCGCCGCCGGCGCGTTCGACTACCTCGTCAAGCCGTTCGACCTGCGGCAAGCGCTCGACGCTGTGGCGCGGGCGCTCGAACGCCCGCCGCCGTCCCCCGACGCGATCCCATCGCCGACGGCCGACGAAATCATCGGCACCAGTCCCGCGATTCAGACGGTCTTCAAGCGTATCGCCCTCGTCGCCCCGCGCGATGCTTGCGTACTGGTCGCCGGTGAGAGCGGGACCGGCAAGGAGTTGGTCGCGCGCGCCATCCATCGCTATAGCCCGCGGCGCGACCGGCCGTTTGTACCAATCCACGTCGCAGCCCTCAATCCGGCGTTGGTCGAGTCCGAGTTGTTCGGTCACGTCAAAGGGGCGTTCACCGGCGCGACGCAATCGCGGCCGGGCCTTCTCGCACTCGCCGAGGGTGGGACGGTCTTGCTCGACGAGATCGCCGAGGTTCCGCTCGGCGTACAGGTGAAACTGTTGCGGGCGCTGGAGCAACGGGAGGTCTACCCGGTCGGTGGGACCGAGCCGGTGCGGCTCGATGTCCGCCTCATCGCCGCAACGCACCGCGACCTGGCCGCGCTGGTCGCCGAAGGACGATTCCGCGAGGACTTGTTTTTCCGGCTCGATGTGTTCGCCATCAACCTGCCGCCTCTGCGAGAACGCCGCGGCGACATTCCGGCTCTCGCCGAGCATTTCTTGCGACGGTTGGCTCCCGCAGCACTGCCATTGCCGCAGCCGACGCTCGATTTCCTGAGAGATCGGTCGTGGCCCGGCAATGTTCGCGAACTGCGCAACGCCCTCGAACACGCGAGTGTCGTGTCGCCGAACGGGCCGCTCCGTACGGAGGATTTTCCGCCGCCGGCGCGGGCCAACGAGGCAACGGTCGGCGACCGGTTGGCCGCGGCCGTACGGGCGTGGGCGGTTGCTCGTGTCGACGCACCGAACGGCGTGGACGACTTGTACGCCGACATGCTGCGGCTCGCGGAGCCGCCGTTGTTCGAGGAAGTGATCCGGCGGGTGCAGGGTAACCGGTGGGAGGCCGGGCGGCGGCTGGGATTGAACCGGGCGACGGTACGCAAGAAACTCGCCGAGTACGGGCTTGCCGACATCGGCGACGAAAAAGAGCCGCGGGCGTGATCGCGTCCCCGCCCGCCCCC
>CAZNSL010000390.1:5375-5931 GCA_964574975.1 uncultured Alcaligenaceae bacterium
ATGCTTTGACGACGACGTGGTTGAGCAACCGGCGGCCGGCCAGGATCGGGATGACCGCCTCCTGGGCGAGTTGTTTGTTGTAGTAGGTGTTTACGACGCCCGAGATGATGACTTCGTTGTCGGTCTCGGTGACGCTGAGGGTCCGCAAGAGGGGGAGCGGACTGTCGCGGAGGGCTTGTGCTGCGGATCGGGCTGGGGCGGCTAGCAAAGTCGCGGTCGCCATGAGTCGCCACTCTCCTGTCGTGAAGCCGCGTTCATCCTGCCGGCGTGACCCACCTCGGACCACGAGCCGGAACGCGCGCTGGTCAACTCAACACGGATGTCGTCCCGGTGCGCCGAATCTGTCGAAAGGGAAGTACGTAACACCTCTACGGATGATGATAGCTTGCCCGTTGCGGGGTTGCAACGGCGTTTCGGTCTGGTGCGTGCGGATTTCTCACGGCATGATGAGGGCGAGACCGAAGGCTCGATGGGGAGCGGCCGCGTGGACGCACTCTGGGAAATACTGAATTGGCAGAACGTATCGTGGCTAGTCGTCGCCGACGCGATCCTCGTC
>CAZNSL010000391.1:0-3561 GCA_964574975.1 uncultured Alcaligenaceae bacterium
GGCTCGGCAGCCGACAAGATCGCGGCGCTCAAGGCCGCCGGTGTCGAGGCGGCCGCCACGCCGGCCGACCTCGGCGAAGCGGTCAAGCGGGCGATGGCGAAGGCGTAGCGCAGCCGTTCGCCGGCACCGGCGTAAACTGACGGCCTTCCGTTTCGTCTCGCGAGGTTCGCCCTCGAGGGTATGTCCATGCGGAACGCATCGTGGCTGTTCGCGGCCGTCGTGGCCCTCGGCGCGGCATCGCCGTCGTTGGCCGACCCGATCCTGATCACCGTGCAAGGCGACGTGGCCTTCAACGTCATTGGCGGCAGCATGACGAACGTACCGGCCGGTGCGCCGGTGTCGATGAGCTTCCAGGTGGATTCCAACGTCTTCATCAACAGCACGAGCTTCCCGACCCGCGGCTACAACATCAACCTGTCGACGTTCAACATGGTCGTCGGCGGCGTGCCGGTGCCCATCGTCGACCCGCAACCGGGCGGCGCGACGCCGCTCTTCGTCCTGCGCGACAACGATCCGGCCGTCGACGGTTTCTTCATGTCGCCCGGCCCCGACCTGCCGTTCCCGACGATCGTGACGATCCCCGGCCTGGCACCGCAGCACGACCTGGACTTCTCGGTCGGCTACAACAACGGCAACGTCATCACATCGCTCGACATTCTCAACGCCGTAGGCACTTACGACCTCACCGGCATCGGCTCGTTCGGGTGGACGATCGGCCGCTTCGGCAGCGCCGGGGCGGAGTACAACTTTGCGACGCTCACGATCGCGCCGGTGCCGGAACCGACCTCGCTCGGGCTGGCCGCGGCCGGCGTCGCGGGGTTGGCGCTCGTCCGTCGCCGGACGAAGCGGTAACGGCCGACCTTACCCGCGATGGCTTCGAGTGGTGGGACTTCATTCGTTGAGTCTGGCCAGGTACCATCAACCCGGTCGGCGTTGCGACCAGTAGCCGGGTCGGCGACTGTGATGGGCGATGGCGGCAATCCAGATGCGGTCGGCGAGGTCTTCATACACGAGCGAGTACGGGAAGCGGTGCAGCGGCGCGATTCGCACCAACCCCGATTCGACCGCGTACATCAATGGGTTGTCGCGGATTCGCGTCAGGGCTGCGTTCAACTCGTCGCGGAACTCCTCGCCCAGCACCGGCTGGATTCCGTCGTAGCGCCGACCGGCTTCGCGAGCCTCCGCTGCCGCGTCGGGGTGGAAGTCGGACGGCTTCACGGCTTCGGCTCCAACAGCGTCCGCACGACCTCGTCGGCCGGGATGCCGATGACGCGGCCAGCCTTCACTTCGGCCATGCGCCGCTCGGCCAGCGCAACCCACTCGGCGCGGACTTCCGCGGCCTCCGCGTCGTCGATTCGGCTCAACAGGAATTGCGCCAACTCGGTGCGCTCCGACAACGGCAGATCGGCGGCGGCGTCCTTCAGTTGATCCAGCGTCAGCGGCATCGGTGGCCTCCCGTGTTTTTCCTCGCTCATCGTCCGTGCCGCCCGGCCGGCCGTCAAGCGCAATATGTGCCGCGGTCGAACGAACAACACCCTACAATAACCCGTGGAACCCTCTCGCCCGTCGAGTGGAGCTTGTTGCATGCGCTTCGCATTGTCGTTCGCCGTCCTCGCCGCTCTGGCCCTGAACGCCTACGCCGACCTCCCGCCGCTCATCCCCAAATCCGTCCTCTTCGGCAACCCCGTCAAGACCTCGCCGCAGATCAGCCCCGACGGCACCCGCCTCGCCTTCCTCGCTCCCGACAAGCACGATGTCCTGCAAGTCTGGGTGCAGACGGTCGGCAAGGACGACGCGAAGCCGGTCACCGCCGACCCGAAGCGCGGCATCCGCCAGTACCTGTGGACCTACTTGCCCGACACGCTCATTTACCTGCAAGACGCCGACGGCGACGAGAACTTCCACGTCCACGGCGTCAACGTGGCCACGGCCAAGGTCCGCGACCTGACGCCGTTCCCCGGCGTGCGAGCGCAGCTCCTCGCCGACCACCGCGACCATCCCAACGAACTGCTCGTCGGGCTCAACAAGCGTAACCCGAGGCTCTTCGATGTCTACCGCATCGACCTGACGACCGGCGAAGCGACGCTCGACACCGAAAACCCCGGCGACGTGGTCGGTTGGGAGACCGACGCCAACTTCCAGGTCCGCGGCGCGCAAGCTCCCACCAAGGACGGCGGCTTGCAAGTCCGCGTCCGGGCCGATGCGAAGTCGCCGTGGCAGCCCGTCGTCACCTTCGACGTCGAGGACGCCGATTCGCGCGTCCTCGGCTTCACCAAAGACGGCAAGTCGCTGTGGATGCGTTCGAGTGCCGGCCGCGACACGCTGGCCGCCGTGCGCTTCGACCTGGCGACCAAGACCGAAACGGTCGTCGCGGCCGACCCGACCTGCGACCTGGCCGGCGCGTTCGTCGATCCGGTCGATTACACGCTCGACGCCGTGTCGTTCAACCGCGAGCGCGTCCGCTGGCAAGCGATCGGGCCGAAGTTCGCCGCCGACATCCAGTTCCTCGAAGGGGCCGGCAAGGGCGAGCCGAGCTTCGTCAATATGACCCGCGACATGAAGACCGCGGTGGTGTCGTTCGCGTCGGACGTGCGCTCGACGGCGTTCTACCTGTACGACCGCCCGGCCAAGAAGCTGACGTTCCTCTTCGAGGCGCAGCCGGCCTACGAGAAGTACGCGCTCGCACCGATGAAGCCCGTCACGATCAAGGCCCGCGACGGGCTACCGCTGGTGTCGTACCTGACGCTACCGCCGGGCGTGCCGGCCAAGAACCTACCGATGGTGCTGATGGTCCACGGCGGGCCGTGGGCGCGCGACAGTTGGGGCCTGAATCCGCAGGCGCAGTGGCTGGCCAATCGCGGCTACGCGGTGCTGTCGGTGAATTACCGCGGCTCGACCGGCTTCGGCAAGAAGTTCCTGCACGCGGGCGACAAGGAGTGGGCCGGCAAGATGCACGACGACCTGCTCGACGCCGTGACCTGGGCGGTCAAGCAAGGGTACGCCGACGCCAAGCGCGTCGGCATCTACGGCGGCTCCTACGGCGGCTACGCGGCCCTGGTCGGCGCGACGTTTACGCCGGACGTCTTCGCCTGTGCCGTCGATGTCGTCGGCCCGTCGAACCTGGTGACGCTGCTGAAGTCGATCCCGCCGTACTGGGGGCCGATGAAGAAGACGTTCAGCGTCCGCGTCGGCGACCTGGAGACGGAGGAGCAGTTGCTCAAGGACCGCTCGCCGTTGTTCAAGGTGGACCGGATCGCCATCCCGCTCCTCATCGGCCAAGGGGCGAACGACCCGCGGGTGAAGCAGGCGGAGTCGGAGCAGATCGTGGCGGCGATGAAGAAGGCCGGCAAGCCGGTTGAGTACGTGCTGTTCGCCGACGAAGGCCACGGCTTCCAGCGGCCGGAAAACCGGCTGAAGTTCTTCGGCGTCATGGAGCAGTTCCTGGCCAAACACCTCGGCGGCCGCAGCGAGTAGGTGGCGGCCGGCGGGGGGGGGGGGGGGGGCCGCCCCCCCCCCCGCCGGGCGGGCGAAAAGCAGCGGGGGGGGGGGCCGGGACAGCAG
>CAZNSL010000391.1:3571-5927 GCA_964574975.1 uncultured Alcaligenaceae bacterium
CGCGCGCCCCCCCGCCGCCGGCGGCGCGGTAGAATAGCGGCAGGAGGGTTGCCGATGTCCGCTGCGCCGAAGTTGCGTCTGACCGCCGAACAGTATCTCGCCATCGAGCGCAAGGCCGCGTACAAGAGCGAGTTCTACGACGGCGAGATGTTCGCCATGGCCGGGGCGAGCCGCCACCACAGCCGAGTGAAGGAGAACCTGATCGTCGAGATCGGCTCGCGCCTCAAGGGCAGCCGGTGCCGGTCGCATTCGAGCGACATGCGCGTCAAGGTGTCGGCGAGCGGGCTGTACACCTATCCCGACATCGTCATCGTCTGCGGCGAAGAGCGGTACGAGGACGTCCACGTCGATACGCTGCTCAACCCGCAGGTCATCGTCGAAGTCCTCTCCGACTCGACGGCGAACTACGACCGCGGCAAGAAGTTCCGCCACTACAAGCGGATCGCGTCGTTCCAGGAGTACGTCCTGGTCGCGCAGGACGAGCCGGTCGTAGAACAGTTCGTCCGCCAGCCGGACGGCAAATGGTCGCAATCGTCGGTCGAGGGCCTCGACGCCGAGTTCGCGTTCGCCACCGTCCCCGTCGCGCTGTCGCTGGCGGATGTCTACGCCGGCGTCGAGTTCCCGGACGCGGAGGAATTAGATTTCGGACTTAGCGGCGGACCTCCGGATTGACCACGACCCCCCTCGGCCACTCGCCGCGCAAGTAGCGCACGATCGTCTGCGCCGCCAACAGCGACATGTCCTCGCCCGATTTCGCGTCCACGCCGGCCGTGTGCGCCGTCAGCACCACGTTGTCCAGCGCCAGGAGCGGACAACCGACCGGCGGCTCGTCCACGTATACGTCTAGTCCCGCCCCGGCGATGCGCTTGTTGGAAAGTGCCTCGCACAACGCGGCCTCGTCCACGACCGGGCCGCGGGCCGTGTTGATGAGGTACGCCGTCGGCTTCATGCGGCCGATCAACTCCCGGCCGATGAGGCCGCGCGTTTCCGCGGTCAGCGGCAGGTGCAGCGATACGAAGTCGGCCGCCGCGAACACATCTGCGTGCGGCAACAGCGGTACGGAATGCCGGGCCAACCACGCAACGTCCGGGACCGGCTCGGCGGCAATCACGTCCATGCCGAAGGCGAATGCCCGCTCGGCGACAGCCCGGCCGATGCGGCCCAGACCGATGATGCCGAGCGTCTGTCCTCGCAACGGCCGCGTCGAGTGCCGCGGCCAACCGCCGGCGCGGACGGCGGTGTGCTGGGCCACGAAGTTCTTGGCCAGCGCGAGCATCAGGAGGAACGTATGCTCGGCGACGGCCCCGTGATTGCCCGGCGAGACGGTGACGGGAATGCCGCGGGCGGTGCAGGCGGCCACGTCCACCGCGTCGTAGCCGACGCCGTTACGTGCGACGATCCGCAGTTGCGGGTTGGCATCGAGAACGCGCGGCGTGTACGGTTCGGAGCCGGCCAGCACGGCGTCGATGCCGCGAAGTTCGACGAGGATTTCGTCCTCGGTCATCTGGCGGGACACGGACGGAAAGACGATTTCGCAGCCCGCGTCGCGCAGGACCCGGCGGTACGGCCAATCGACGGGATGGAGCGTGGCGGCCCCGATCAGGACTCGCGGCATGGTAGAGTTCCGGCGGTTCGCGGCGGTGGTCCCCGCTTTTTGATATGAACCCATCGCCACGAAATCGCATCTATCTTCTTGACCGGCGGCCGCCGGGCGTTGATGATGGAAGGTGTGGGTCGGCTCGCAGGCCGCAATTGGCGGAACCGCGGGCGGCCGGTCCCTTTGGTCCCCGAATGCTTAGGATGTTCGGGCGAGCATCGTGCCCGCCCCGCGACGGAGGTGAACCACGGCAGCCGTAGCCACCCGTTACCGTGCCCGTGCCACGACCTCCGGCCGCGCGTCCTGCACCCGGAAGGAGGTCTCTTGATCACCGCAGTGCGGACCCTCTCGCGCGTCGCCCTCCCGAGCGCCTTCGACCGGGCCACCCTCGCGGCCCGCGTCGCCTCCGAAACCAACGGCCGCGATGTCGTCGTCCTCGACATGCGCGGCATCACGCCGATTTACGACTTCCTGGTCCTGGCCACTGGATCGAGCCGCCGGCAGATGCACGCCATCGCCGAGGAAGTCGATGCCGCTCTGGCCGCCGCCGGCGACAAGCGGCTGGGCATCGAAGGCTACGAGGCCAGCCGCTGGATCGTGCAGGACTACGGCGACGTGGTCGTACACGTCTTCGACGCCGAGGCCCGCGAGTACTACGCGCTCGAAGACCTGTGGGCCGACGCAGCCCGGGTCGATTGGGAACGAGCGTAGCAAGCGGCCGCGACGCCGCGAGCCGAGTCCGCGAGGCGAGCACTTGAA
>CAZNSL010000392.1:0-4719 GCA_964574975.1 uncultured Alcaligenaceae bacterium
GAGCATTCGCGGTGGGACTCGCTCCACTCGGCCCACCCTACAAGAGGATTTCGGAGGACTATCGATGCGATCCGCCTGTCTGCTGGCGCTCGTCCTGGCGGCGTCGGCCCCCGCGGCCGACCTCGACGCGCTCGTCAAGCGCGTCAAGGCCGTCGGCCCGGAGGGGGTCGGCAACGCCGACGCGGCCGCGGCGTGGAAGGACCTCAGCCGCCTCGACGCTTCCGCCGTCGTGCCGCTCTTGAAGGCGTTCGACGGCGCATCCGGCGTGGCGGGCAATTACCTCCGCAGCGCCCTCGACGCGATCGCCGAACGCTGTCGCGCCGCCAAGACGCCGCTGCCGGCCGACGCGCTCAAGCCCCTCCTCGCCGACCGCGCTCGCGACCCGCGTGCCCGCCGCATCGCCTACGAACTCCTCGTGGCGGCCGATCCCAAGGCGAAGGCGATGCTGCCGACGTTCCTCGACGACCCGTGCCTGGAGCTGCGCTTCGACGCTGTGAAAACGGCCTTCGACGCGACGAAGAAGTTGCCCAAGGAGTCCGCCGAGGCGAAGGCCGAGTTGCGCAAGCTACTCACCGCCAGCCGCGACAAGGATCAGACCGAGGCACTCGTCAAGGAACTCGACGATCGCGGCGACAAGGTCGATATCGTCGCCCACTTCAAGCTCCTGACCGACTGGGTCGTGACCGGCCCGTTCGACAACACCGACGAGAAGGGCTACGGCAAGAGCTTCCCGCCGGAAGCCGGCGTCGATCTGAAGGCGACGTACACCGGCAAGGGCGGCCGCACCTTCGGCTGGAAACCGCTCGCGGCCGATCCGAAGACCGGCATCGTCGACCTGAACCTGGCCTGGCCGCGGGCCGACAAGAAGAACCAGCCGACACAGACCTTCGGCGAGAAGCACGTCGTCGCCTACGGTTACACGGAAGTGATCGCGCCGGACGCCCGGCCCGCCGAGTTGCGGGCGGCCAGCGCGACGGCCCTGGTGCTATTCCTCAACGGCCAGCGTGTCTTCGGCCGCGAGGCATACCACCAGAGCTTCGACACCGATACCTACATCGCACCCGTGACGCTCAAGAAGGGCCGCAACGCGATCCTGATCAAAGTCGTGCAGGACGACGGCCAACTGTCCTGGATGCAGAACTGGCAGTACCATCTTCGCGTCACCGATTCGCTCGGCACGCCGCTGCCCGTCGCGCCCGTGAAGGCCGAGAACTTCGGAAAGGAGACGCCGTGACCCGCACCCTCCTTGCACTCGCTGCCGGCCTGTTGGTGGCCGCCGACTGGGCGCAGTTCCGCGGCCCCGGCGGCAACGCCGTCAGCCCCGAAGTCGGCCTGCCGGCCGGCTGGACCGCCGACGAGAACGTCGCCTGGACGGTCGATCTGCCGGGCCGCGGCTTGTCCGCCCCGGCGATTGTCGGCCGCAAGCTGTTCGTGACGGCCAATAGCGGCATGGCCAACACGCGCCTGCACGCCCTGGCCTACGACGCGCAGACCGGCCAGAAGCTCTGGGAGCGACAGTTCGCCGCCACCGGGCAGACGCTCTGCCACCCGAAGACGAACATGGCCGCTCCGACGCCGACCGCCGCGGGCGGCATGGTCTTCTGCCTGTTCGCGTCCAACGATGTCGTCGCCCTCGACGAGGCCGGCAACGTCGCTTGGGTGCGTAGCCTCGCGGCCGACTACCCGGAGGCGACCAATCACGTCGGCCGGGCCGCCTCGCCGGTCGCGTACCAGGACATCGTCGTCGTGCCGATGGAGAACCAGGGCACGTCGCTGTTACTCGGCCTCGACACCAAGACTGGTGCGACGCGCTGGAAAGCCGAGCGGCCGGCCGAGAACAACTGGACGACGCCAACCATCGCCGAGTTCGGCGGCAAACCTGCCTTGCTCGTCGTGCAGATGAAAGCCGTCGTCGCCTACGACCCGCTGACGGGCAAGGAACTGTGGACGGCGGAATTCCCCGGCCTGTTCACGGTCCCGTCGCCGGTCGTCGCCGATGGCGTCGTGATCGCCGCCGGCCAGGGGGCGGTGGCCCTGCGGCCGAAGGCGGACGGCAAGCCGGAGGAAGTCTGGAAAGCGTCGAAGCTGGCGGCCGGCACCGCGTCGCCAGTCGTCTACGACGGCAAGGTCTATTCGTTGCGGCGCGATATCCTCGTGTGCTGCTCCGCCGCCACCGGCAAGGTGATCGACGAGGTTCGCGTCAAGGGACCGTTCTCGGCGTCGCCGGTCGTGGCCGACGGCAAGCTGTACGCCGTCAACGAGGACGGGCTGACGACCGTCGTGAAGCTGAGCGGCAACAAGCCGGAGGTGATCGGCACGAGCGACCTGAAGCTGAAACCGCTCGATAGCGGCGACGCGGACAAGGTGCTGGCGACGCCAGCGGTCGCGGGCGGGTCGATCTACCTGCGGTCGTACAACAAGTTGGTGTGCTTGCGGTCGCAGGCAAAGCGGTCGTAGTTCACCAACCCTCATGTGACGCCGCGAGCCGGCGCGGTGTGCCCGCCGCGCCCCCGCAGGCCCACCCCACCCCCGCCGGGGCGGCGGGCGCAAAGAGCCCGACGCGCCAGCGAGGGCCGACCACTCCCTCGCGGGCGCGTCGGCCACAAAGAGCCGGCTCGCGGTGTCACGGGATGAATGCAAACGTCACCGAGACGGTTTGGCCTTCCCCGCTGGCTCGCGGTCGGTGAGCTTCCAGTCCGCCGGGCGCGTCGCGGTGGCATCGTTCAGCCCGGCGTCTGGCGTTGGCGCGACCGGTCGCCAGCCAGCCACGAACCACGTCCCCGCGATCAGCGCGAGGATTGCCGCCGTCAACACGGCCCGCCCTTGCGCCAACGTCGCGGTCGATTTCGCGGCCGGTGCGGTCCGTCCGGCGGGCGGCTGCCAGCGCGGCCACGGCGACGGCATCTCGCCGCGGTAGAACGTGGCGAGTAACTCGTCGATGTCGTCCGGCTTTGGAGAGGTAGCGGTCATGGCTTGGACAGAACTCCTTGTGCAGTCAGTCGTTCGGCGAGCCGCTGCCGCGCCCGACTGAGGCGCATGTGGACGGCACTCGCGTTGACGCCGAGTAACTCGGCGATGGCCTGGGCGTCGTAATCGAGGGCATAGCGGAGCGTCAAGAGCGTCCGGTCGTTCTCGGGCAGAAGTTCGAGTTGTGCCCTCAGCCCGGCGAACGTCTCGTCGCGTTCGAGCCGGTCTAAAGGCTGCGGGTCGCGGCCGTGAACGCCGTTGAGCGTTTCCGGCGGCTGCGTGCCGTTGCGGCGGAAGGCGCTTTTGGCGTGGTCCTCGGCGAGGTTGCGAGCAACCCGCATCAGCCAGGCTCGTGGGTTGGCGATGGTTTCGCCGTCCTCCCAGCACTTCCACAGCCGCAGGAACGCCTCCTGCATCACGTCCCGGGCGAGGTCGGCGTCCATGCGGCGCGCGTAGGCCAGCGCCCACACCTCGCGGCTGTGACGCTCGTAGAGCGCCTCGAACTCCGCGGCGCGACCAACTCCGGGCTTTCCGCCGGCGTTCATAACCGTCTCGTAACAAGGACGACCCGGCCGGCGCTTCCTAACCGGCCCATCACCATGATATGCCCGTCTGGGCGGTGCCGGGTGGACGAGTCGTGACGGCACCGCCACCCGACAGCAGCGACAATTCGGCCCGATTGCCCTTGGCCGTCGGGCGCGCCCTCCCTTACGGTAGGAACTGGTGTAACTGCGTACCGCGAGGGACACGGGCCGTGGAGCCGAACCGACTCTACCAGGGCGACTGCGTCGAGGGCATGGCGAAGCTGGAGGCGGGGTCGGTCGATCTGGCGTTCGCCGACCCGCCGTTCAACATCGGGTACGCCTACGACCTGTACGACGACCGCTCCGACGAAGATCAGTACCTCGACTGGACCCGCAGTTGGGGCCGGGCCGTCCACCGCGTCCTAAAGCCGGCCGGCACCTTCTGGCTGGCCATCGGCGACGAGTATGCTGCCGAGCTAAAGCTGATCTTCCAGAAGGAGATCGGCTTCACCTGCCGTAGTTGGGTGATCTGGTACTACACCTTCGGCGTCAACTGCAAGAAGAAGTTCAGCCGCAGTCACGCGCACCTGTTCCACTTCGTCAAGGACGCCAAACAGTTTACCTTCAACGCCGACGACCCGGCCGTGCGCGTGCCGTCGGCCCGGCAGCTCGTCTACAACGATGCCCGGCAAAACCCGGCCGGCCGGCTGCCCGACGACACTTGGATTCTGCGGCCGCAGGACGTGCCCGAAGCGTTCCGGCCGGACGAGGATACCTGGTACTTCAGCCGCGTCTGCGGCACGTTCAAAGAGCGGGCCGGCTGGCACGGCTGCCAGATGCCGGAACAACTCCTTGGCCGGATCGTCCGCGTCTCATCGAACCCAGGCGATCTGGTGCTGGACCCGTTCGGCGGCAGTGGCACGACGCTGGCGGCGGCGAAGAAACTGGACCGGCGCTGGATCGGCTTCGAGCTGTCGCCGAACTACGCGGCCATGACGCAGGCCCGGCTCGACTCGATTACACCGGGCCAGCCGCTCGACGGGGCCGAGAAGCCGACGGTCAGCGCCCCGCGGACGCCGACGCGAAATCGCGCCTTGCGCCGCTCGCGATAACAGACGTACATGCTCGGTTGAAGCGCCGCGGGGGGGGGGGGGGGGGGGGCCCCCCCGCCAAAGACGCGACAGGGGGGGGTCCCCCCCCCCCCCCCCGCCCGAGACACCACAAGAAC
>CAZNSL010000392.1:4729-5909 GCA_964574975.1 uncultured Alcaligenaceae bacterium
CGACCTCCTGGGGCGGTGGACCCGCGGGGCCGGGGGGGGCGTACCCCCCTGGTGCCTCCATGCACTCTGGGGGCAACCGCCCCCCGCTCCGCGGAATTCCAACAGAGTACGAGCACGCTCAGCGGCGTGGATTCACGGCGAACCAGTCCGGAAGGCGCAGCGGCCCAGCGGCCCGGCGGTTGATTTGTGCGACTTTGAGCTGGCCCTGGCGCGCGAGGTCGATGGACTCGGCCAGGAGCCGGGCGGTCTCCTGCGGGGCGTGGAAGCCACGGCTATTCTCCGACTGCACGAAGTCCGCCCGCCACTGTGCTGCGCGGTGCAGCTTGCGGGCTTCCTTGAGCTGTTCGTCCGTCGCCCCGGCCTTCTTCGCCGCGGCGATGGCGTCGATCGCGTCCACGCAGGCGGCCTCTGCTCGGTCGAGCAGGCCGCGCGTCCGCTGTTGAATGGCGTCGATACGGGCTTGAATCTCCGCCTCCGGGTAACGGTGGCACGTCTGGCAGGCCCGGTTCAGGGCCAGCACCGGGCTGCGGACGTTGTGGTCGCTCACCTTCACAGCCCCCTCGCGGGTGTACGGCATGTGGCAGTCGGCGCAGCTCACGCCGCTGCGGGCGTGAACGCCCTGGCTCCACATCTCGAACTCCGGATGCTGCGCCTTGAGGATCGGCGTGCCGGCGGTCGCGTGCGTGTAAACGACGAAGTCGATCTCGTCGTAGAACGCCTCGATCTGGTCGGCCTTCAACCCCTTGCTCCAGGGGTAAGTGACGACCTTGGTGTCCTTGGCGAAGTGGTACTCGACGTGGCACTGGCCACACACCATCGCCCGCATCTCCTGCCGCGTAGCCGTCGCGTTCGGGTCGTAGGGGTGCTTGCGATCGCCGGTGCGCCAGCGGCCGATGCTGGGCAGGTGCGGTACCGGGGCGTCGCTAGCGGCCAGCGCGGCGATGCCGGTGAGGAACCCCGGCCGGGTGACGCGCAGTTGCATCGTCGCCGGGTCGTGGCAGTCGATGCACGACACGGGGTGTTCCACCAGCGGCTTGCCGTCGGCCGACTTCATGTGCCGGGCGTCGGCGAGTGGCATCTTGCAGACGATCTCGAAGCCTTTCTGCACCTGCTCGCGCGGCCGGTCGTCCGGGACGCCAGCCTCGCGGCCCTTTTGCTTGTACGCCGGGATGATCGAGGC